>DASRUE010000179.1:0-23592 GCA_035687895.1 Bacteroidota bacterium
GGGAGAAACCTACCAACTGCGGGAATCCATCTGCGAAGTGCGGGAAAAGAGGTAATCCTGCAAGAGACCGGTCGGCAAAGGGAAATGAGTCAGCCGGCGTCTGGAGATGAATCCGGGTGCTTCCACAACCCTCTGAAGTACCCTTCCGCTGTCTGCTCCAGATACGGATGAAAACGCTGTGGGAGGTTTTTGGTCTTGGGTTTCAAGAGCGACCGCGTCGACTCCCATGGCTGCGTCGTATCAACCGCCCCGGATATGTTGGAAAGATACTCCATCAGTTTCTTCCGGACCCTTTCATTCACGACGTCATCGGCCGAAAGGGAAATATGTCGAATGGCCTTCTCAACATCGAACCCCTGTTCAACAAATATCTTGAGACATTGACCGCGGAGGTGCTCTGCCACCGTCCCGCGATTCAACCCTCCCAGCTCTTCCGCCGTTTCAGAAACAGAGTTTCGCGAGAACCCCTTCTCGCGCACCGATTCCAGGATCTGATCTTCGATGGCTATGCCACCTTTCACGGCTGATCCAACCTCCTCTGAGAGGTCCTTCACGTTAATCATGTTTCGCTGCTCTGCTTTTGCCAACAGCACAGCACGCGTAATGACACTCTCCAATTCCCGGATATTACCCCGCCAACCGTGACTCTGCAGCGCGTCCATTACATTTTTTGAAACTCGCATCCCGCTCCCATCCCGCACCAGAAAGTGATTGATCAGCAATGCGATATCCTCCTGACGATCCCGAAGAGGAGGAAGACTGACCGTAAGAACATTCAAGCGATAATAGAGATCCTCCCGGAATTGCTTGTTGTTCACCTCCGCCTTCAGATCCTTATTGGTTGCAGCAAGTATACGCACATTCACTTTGATCGTCTTTGTTCCACCAACCCTCTCCAGCTCCCCCTCCTGTAACACGCGAAGGAGTTTCAACTGGAAGGCCTCATTCACCTCACCGATCTCGTCAAGGAAGATGGTCCCGCCATCAGCCAGCTCGAACCGCCCGAGCTTGTCTTTCACGGCACCTGTGAATGCGCCCTTCTCATGTCCGAACAGTTCACTTTCCAGAAGGTTCTCAGACAAGGCACCGCAGTTAACAGCAATGAACGGCCCCTGTGCGCGGGTGCTCCGTTTGTGGATCGCGCGGGCAACGAGCTCCTTGCCTGTGCCACTTTCTCCAAGTATAAGCACCGGCGCATCACTGCCGGCAATCTTTCTTATGAACTCGATAACGGGCTGCATCTTCCCCGAAGTGTCAAACACAATCCCCTCAAACTCACCCGTGACGGACTCGATCTCACCGGCATCTGGATTGTACGCCTCCATGTCGTCCGCTTTGGACATGAGGGAATGCATCTCCGCCTTGTATCTTCTGATTTCTTCCAATAATTCTTTGGTTCTGTCGGCCGTCCGTGTCGTTTCGAAGTCAAGTAGTTCCCGCTCCAACAACGCAACCTTTGCTTCCCTATCGCGCAATACCGCTGAGATAGACTCCTTCTCCGCCTGCAGACTCCCAACCTGCTCGCGGACGCGTCGGTGTTGATAAAAAAGGGACGTTACCGTTGTCCCGAGTGCGACGACTAACAGTCCTGTCAGAGGCATGATCAATGCACCTGCAACGAACAAGAGGTAGGATAGAGCAACAAGCGTTGCAGGGATGGCAATTGCAACGACTTTGTTGGCTGGTGATGACAGAAACAGGATAGCTCCCGCACATCCAAGCCCAACGAGGACGGATATCAGATACGTGACGAGCAACGGAGGAGAAGATGCAAAGCCTGAGCTTAACGCGTTGTCAAGAAACACGGCGTGCAATCCCACCGAAGGGTATCGCGTATCCACAGGAGTAGGAAGGGGAAAGACACTCCCTCCTGTGGCTGTGACGGTCACAAGAACTATCTTGCCTTTGAACGAGCCCACGGGCACAGATGGAGAGCGGCCCATACGAAGTGCATCATAGGATCTCAGCACCTCCAGAAACGGATAAGCAGTAAATACGGAGAACCTTCCCGGGTAATTCAGTATTGCAAGGCCGTCCCCAGTGTTGATAACGCTTGTTGCCTTCCCTTCCGTCAGGATGGAAAGCCCTTGTCCATCATAGACCAGTGATGCCCGGCTGGCACCCTGATAGACCCTCAGGATTTCGACCGAAAACGCCGGCACAATTCCGCTGTCGGAAGCCACGAACAAAGGGACGCGCCAATCCTCTGAGAGATTGAGATGGCCAATCCCGGCAGCACCGCGGGCAAGATCGGGGAGGAGGGTGTGGAGTTGGGAGCCATCAAATGCAGGGCTATGCACGTTGGGGAATGAGAATACCGGGATGAGCCAATGAGCCTCCAAGCCTGTTGCCGTCCGTTCGGTCGCCTGGAAATAGGTTGCAAGCACCACATTTCCGGCGTTGCGGACAACACTGGCAAAGAGATCATCGTATTCGGGGTACTCAGGGTTCTGCCCTTCAAAGACAACATCAATTCCAATTGCCTTCACGCGAAGATCACTGAGCGCTTTGACCATGAGCGCATAGAAATTTCGCCTCATAGGCCGTCCCAACGATGCCACGGCATCGTCATCGATATAGACGATCACAATATTGGTATCGGCCTTTCGATCACCACGGAGACTGTATTTCAATCCCGTGATCTGGTCTTCCACCGTGGCAAGGGGGGAATGAAGGACGCCCACCAGCAACACGAAGACGAATGTGAGAAGCAACCAAAACGGAACGCGGGGGATGGTCATTTCTTGCCGAGCCAGAGTTCGGGGTTCTGTTTCTCGCGATCTTTCCAGAGTTCAAAATGGAGACGCGGTCCATCCAGTGACTCGCCACTTGTGCCGATAATGTGTCCTTCCGGAATCTTCTGTCCCTGGGTGACGTTGATATCTGCCAAATGGGAGTAGACCGTCCGGTAGCCTCCGTAATGGTCGATGATAACGATATTTCCATATGATGGAAGCCACCAGATCGTCGCCACGTCACCTTCGGCCACAGCAGTTACCTGCGACCCCGCCTTCACTGCGATGTCGATCCCGGTGTTCTGCGTGATCGTTTTCAGCGTGGGGTGCTTTTGGTTGCCGAACTTCGCCACCACTGCGCCTTCGCCCACCGGCCATCGGAGTCTTCCTTTTCGCGTTTCAAATGCTCCTGCCGCAGGCGGGGGTTGCGGCAAACCTCCTGTGCGTTCCCGCTCTGCGGCTTCGCGTTCCTTTCGTAAGCGGTCCTGCTCGATCAGTTCCGTAATGAGGTTTTCCAGCTCCCTTGCAGATTGTAACCGGCGATTCAGTTCGCGCTGGATTGATTTTTTGTCTTTTCGGATCTGGAGAAGTGCATCCTTTCTGTCCGCAACCAATGCTGCAAGCTTGTCTTCTTCCGCCGCCTTCTCCGCAATGACCCGTCGTTCTTCGCTTAACTGTTGTTGGAGTTTCGCCTGCGACTCTTCGAGCTCCGTTTTTTTGTGGGTGATTTTGTCAGCGTCTTTTTTTCGCTGTGTGGAGAACCGCTTCAGATACTCTGCGCGGATGTAGAACTGATTGATCGACCTCGAGGAAAAAAGGAGCTCCAAGTCATGGATGTGCCCTGATTTGTAGACGGAGGTAACGTAACGGCCATAGTGCTTCTTGAGAAAGCTCAGTTGATCCTCCTGTTTTCTGATCTCCTTCCGTGTCCGGTTGATAGTATCCTGGAGGTCACGCTCCTGCGCTCGAAGTCTTCCGATCAACCGTCGGACGAGGGTTGCCTTCCGATCATACGTATCGAGCAACTCCAGCGTGGACTTCTCCTCCTGCAACTGCATCTTGATCTGTTGTTCGAATTTACTGATCTGGCTACGCAGAGACTGGAGCTCCACCTGGTGTTTCTTAATTTCATCGCTTGTCGAGGAATACGTTACTGCCGCCACCAACACCAGAAGAGTTGCCAACAGGTATGTGAGAAATGAGTGAGCGGGCATCTAGCGAATAACGGTGTGAGCGTTGATTGGAATGGAAAACTCGAACGAGGGGTGTGGATCGTTCAGTGTAATGGAAGAATATGCAACCGAAAGTTGGCGCCCTTGCCCGGGAAACCGGACCCGGACCCGCCGCGGGACCCTGATGCCATCCTGTTCGGTCATCGCTGAGGATGACGCATCCATGACCAGACGATTCTCGCTGTCGCGGAGTTCATACCTCGTCACCAGAAAGTCCTCATGATCCACCCAATAGGTCGCGGCGCCGAGGTCGCTCCGAAACGAGAGGCGAAACAACCCTTCGTCCACCGTGTATGACTCCACCGATACTTGCTCGGAGGGAAGGGGGAACGAACCTGAGAATGCGTCCATGATCTGGTCATACGTCATGTCGAACGGTATGACGCTTCTGATGGCCCCCGCTGTCGGCACACCGGTCATCACCCGGTTCTCCATGCTGTTGTACATCACGTATTTCTCTCTGCTCAGGAACAGCGTTCCCACATCGATACCGAACGGACCTTCGAGGGTAACAAGGAGTGAGTCCGGCCTCTTGAGTGATAGTTCAAACGCCGCGCTCCCGGCAAACTCAGGACCTTCGAATGACACCGTCCCCCTCCCGACAACTGTGCGCAGCTTCTGCCCCTCATGGGCGACGCGGGCAATCAACTCTGAGGCAGGGACCGCCCTAGTGTCCAGTTCTATCTCCGCTCGTCGCGGCGAGCACGATGAAAGCAGTGCGACAAAAGCAACAATCGCAAAAGATCCGCTCACTCGCACCATCAGAGTGTCCCGCGTGCGATCTTCTCGCGGAGGGACGCGTTGTTCTCATCAAGCTTGAGTGCAATACCCCATTGCTCCAGCGCGCGCTCCCGGTCGTTCATCCGGTAGTAGATATCTCCGAGATGTTCATACACCACGGAGCTTGCATCGCCTTTTTCGATGGCTTGTTTGACATACCGCTCGGCTTCGTCGTATCTCCCCAGTCGGAAATAGACCCACCCGATGGTGTCGAGGTAGGAGGAGTTGTCAGGCTGAGCCTCAACTGCCTTGGTGGCCATCGCGAGAGCACGGTCCAGCTGGAGATTCCGGTCAGCCAGACTGTACCCGTAGTTATTCAGGATCAGTACGTTGTTCGGATCAATCTTCAACGCTTCCTCATACAGCCTGTCCGAGTCCTCATATCTCTTCATACCATCGTAGACAAGGGCAAGTTGGGAAATGACGTTGATGTCCCGGGAATTCAACTGGCGCGCACGCTCGAGCACTTTCACGGCATCCACATTTTGCCCCACACGGCTATATGCCACTCCGAGGAAAAAATTGACTCGAAAATCATCGGGGAGGATCCGGATCGCGCTTTCCAGAATCTTCACTACCTCGGCGAAATTGTTCTTCTCCAGGAATACCGAAGACAAGTACACCCACGCATCGGCGTTGCCGCTGGACAGCTCCGTTACTTTGCGGAAGTTGCGCACCGCAAGAGAATCGTCGTGCGATAGTGCACCGATCGCCCCCAAGAACCAGTATGCCCGCCAATCCTCAGGGTGTTCCTGCTGGATTCGCTCGAAGACTGTCCTGGTTCGTGGGAGGAGCGTGGAATCCTTCTCCACCTGGCCAAAGTAGACCTCGCCGATCCGGAGTTTCGTCTCCACATTCACCGAATCGCGCACGAGTATCTTCTCAAACTCGCGCCCCGCCTGATCATACTCTCCCCTGAGCAAATGGACGGCGGCGGCCTCGGCGGCATAGTCGAGATTGTCCGGGTTCATTTGCAGCAATTCGGCGTATACGGGAAGGGCCTCCTCGTACCGCTGGGCTCTGACGTACGCCTGGGCCAGCGTTCGCTTCAAATCGGGATTGGAAGGATCAACCTCTACCATCTGTCGCAGCGCATCTGCAGCCTTCCCGAACTGTCCCATGGAGTTGTTTAACTCGGCGATCTGGAGGAGGACGTTCCATTCCGGTCCGAAGCGCTGGACCATTGATTCATAGACTTCGAGTGCCTTGAGAGGTTTGCGCGCTTGATGCAGACGGGCAAGACTGAACCATGCCTCGATGCTGCTGGAATCGCGCTTGATAATTTCCTCATACTGCTCCGCTGCGGCGTCCAACTCGAACGCTCCGACATAGACTTCGGCAAGCATTCGACGATATTCCAGCTTCTCCGGTGCACGGCGCACTGCCTGCCTGGCGGCATCGATTGCGAGAGAATGTTTGTTGAGCTCCGAATAGCACTTGGAGAGTGCAAAATATATCGCGTGGTCTTCCTCGTACCGGAGTGCGTCCTGATATTCAAGCACCGCTTTGGCGTAGTCACCCTTCATTTCAAAGAGGGAGCCATCAATAAAGTGTTGAAGTGCCTTTTCGTGTGCCAGCTGAGCGGCGGGGGTTCGCGTGACTCTCTTTTCCTGGCCGACTGCAGATCCCTGCGATGCTTCTTTTTCGGAGGCGCATCCTGCAAGCACGCCCGCCAATAGCACCACCATCACAAGCCACCCACGTATCATCTTATCCTCATAGACGATTTCCTCCACCTGTGCTGAAAATATACCGATTCACGGTTTTAATAACAAGCTAACCTGTTCCCACATACACGCCTGATAATATCTTCCTTCCTTGACATCAACTGGAGTTTTGACTATCCTGCTACCCGAAACAGCGTGCGAAGGTTCATGTCAGACCATTTCGATCTTGCGGTCGCCTGGGATTGGGAATTCGATCGGAACTTCATCGGAGTTCTCGAAGCCCAGGTTCACGCGCACAAGCTCCGCTTCTATTCCGTCACACATCATAACACGCACGAGACTCTCCGACGATTGACCAAGGGGGACCTGACCTTCGGCGCCTTCCTTGATCGTGCATCGGAATCGGATGAGAACTTCGCTCCCCTTTCGCGCCACCTTAGAAAATCCTCTCTTCTCTATCTCAACCCCCCCGAGGCTGTGCACCATGCCATCGACAAGGCAACCATGCATCTTGAATTCCTTGCGAAAGGAATCGAGGTCCCATTCACCATTATTATTTCCCCTTTCAACAAGAAGAAAGAGGTGGAATTGAGCTTGAGCGACCTTGCCCAGCTCGGTCGCCCCTTCATCGTCAAACCGGCGAACACTACGGGGGGTGGGATCGGGGTCATCCTCGGGGCAGAAACATTGAAGGACGTGATTGAGTCGCGCCAACGCCACAAGAACGACAAGTACCTCCTCCAGGAAAAGATCACACCGGCCCAGTTCCTCGGGCGGAAGGGATGGTTTCGCGTCTTCTCTGCGTGTGGCATGACTCTCCCTTGCTGGTGGGACGATGAGACACACAAGTACAAAATGATCACGAAGAATGAAGTGACCGGTCACGGGCTGCGCCAGTTGATGACCATTACCAGGAAGATCCTGGACGTCTGTCGCCTCGATTTCTTTTCAACCGAGATTGCCGTAACGCGTGAGAAAAAGTTTGTAGTGGTCGATTACGTTAATGATATCTGCGACATGCGGCTGCAGTCAAAGCACGAGGATGGCGTCCCGGATATGGTGGTGAGCGAGATCTGCCGACGGATTGCACGGCATGTACGGTCCGCGTCACGATAGCGGAATGAGGAAGAAGAGGGATTCTGGCTTTACAATGGCAGGCTTGACATTGCTCACATGGTTTGATACATTGGGGGCATTATAAGCGGGTTATTCGAAAACACTGAACAATCACAGTAAGGAGGAACTCCCCAATGAGCGCAGGTGTAAAGTACTACCGGCGCAACAGCGTCGCGGGTCTTGCGTTGTGTGTATCCCTCATTCTTTCACTCTCTCTATTCGGCTGCGGCACGGTGGAGGAAACCACCGATGAATGGACCGAAGAAGGCACGCCGGTGTCCGTTACTGCAAAGCTGGAGTACCGCGTCGATAGCCTCATGAATGAAAACCGTCGCATGCAGCAACAGGTCGAAGCACTTGCCACGGAAAATCGCAACCTGACTGCCCGCGCCGCGGAGCTTGAAACAAAACTAGCAGAGGCAGCTGCGGCACCGCCACCCGCTGCTATCACACCTGTACCGTCGGGTGACATGGCGTCCGGATATTCCGAGGCCCTGGCCACCTACCGACGCCGGGACTTCGCAACCGCAGCGCAGCAGTTTGAAGCGCTTCTCGGCGGCGGAATCCGGGACGACCTTGCGGATAACTGCCACTACTGGATCGGGGAATCCTATTACGGAATGCAGAAGTACACTGATGCCGTCACACACTTCCAGATGGTATTCAACTACAAGAAATCGGAGAAGAAAGACGACGCCCAATTGATGATTGCCAACTCCCACGCCGCGGCGGGAAACACTTCGGCAGCACGTGAAGCATACAACACTCTGGTTTCATCATACCCCGCAAGCCCTCTGGTGAGGAAGGCCCAGGAGAAACTTGCACGGTTGAAGTAATCGCCCTCTCTGTTTCAGAAATGTTAAACCCCGATCACATGATCGGGGTTTTCTGTTTGGAGTTGAAGCAGAGTCTCCACTTACCGCTTTCCGGCAAGGAACTCTTCAGCAATCTTTACGTCCTCCACGCTACCAATGAACAGTGGCGTCCTCTGGTGAAGCGAATCCGGCTGGATCTCCAGAATACGCCGTGTCCCATCCGACGCTACGCCGCCAGCGTTCTCTACAATATACCCGAGAGGATTATTCTCGTACATCAGGCGGAGCTTTCCGTTCGGGTTCTTCGTGTCACCCGGATAGCAATAAATGCCACCATACAACAATGTGCGATGGACGTCAGCAACAAGAGAGCCGATGTACCTCGCCGAGTAGGGGCGACCCGTGGCTTTGTCTTCCTCCTTGAGATGCTGAATGTACCGCTGCATATTGAGGTTCCAGCGGTTGAAGTTCCCTTCGTTCACAGCATAGATTGACCCGCGTTTCGGGATCCGGATGTTCTCGTGCGAAAGGAGAAACTCGCCGACCGAAGGGTCCAGCGTAAACCCATGAACACCATGTCCGGTGCAGTACACGAACATCATGCTCGAGCTGAAAAGTATATAGCCTGCAGCAACTTGCTTGTAGCCAGGCTGCAGCACATCCTGCAGCGTCCCTTTGCCTGATGGCGTGACCCGTTTGAAGATCGAAAAGATGGACCCCACCGTGACGTTAGCGTCAATGTTGCCCGATCCGTCCAGGGGGTCATAGAGCAATACATACTTCCCGTTCGGGTAGTGATCGGGGATTTGAAGCAAATCTTCATTCTCCTCAGACGCCATCACGCACAGATGCCCGCCGTGATCCATCGCCTTGAAGATTGTCTCATCCGCAAATTCATCCAGTTTCTTTACCACATCGCCGCTGATATTCATCCGGTCGGTTTTGCCCAGCAGGTTCACAAGCCCCGCCTTGGTCACCTCGCGCCAGACCAGTTTCGCAGCAAGCGAAAGTCCGTGCAGGAGGCCGGAAAACTCACCGGTGGCATCGGGATGGTCCCGTTCACCTTCAACGATGTGTCGCTCGAGCGTCATGAACTTTGACGCTGGCGTAGGGCGAGGAAGTTGCATACACGAATTCCTTGTGTCTCAAGTTGCGGAAAAAGAGCTGTCGATCAGGTAGAGCGTTTGACCGTACGCCGGCTGTGGCAAGGGGGGAATGCTGAGAGGAATCTACAGAAAGGGGAAGAGAGTTGCAAGAAAGATTCACGGACACGATCTAGACGGCCTGAGGAATCTCCTGCTCCTTGTACTGCAGTTGATACAGTTTGTAGTAGATGCCGCCATGGGTGAGGAGTTTCTGATGTGTCCCCATTTCGCGAACCTCTCCCTTATGCATGACGATGATTGTGCTCGCAGTCTGGATGGTAGAGAGCCGGTGCGCAATGACAATCGAAGTCCGACCGTGCAGGAGCTTCTTGATAGCACTCTGGATCAGCAGTTCCGTCTCCGTGTCCACACTCGATGTGGCCTCATCCAGCACGAGAATCTTGGGATTGTGGGCAAGAGCCCGGGCAAAGGAAATCAACTGCTTTTGCCCAACGGAGAGCGTGGCACCTCGCTCTTTCACTTCTTCGTCGTAGTGACCGGGGAGCTGCTCGATGAACCTGTGCGCACCAACGATCCTTGCTGCGGCTTTGATTCGGTCGTCGGTGATCGCCTCGTTCCCGAGACCGATATTGGAACGGATGTCTCCGGAGAAGAGAAATACGTCCTGCAGCACCACCGAGATGTGCTCCCGCAGATCGGACTGTCGTACGTGTCGAATGTCGATACCGTCGATCAGAATCTGCCCCTTCTGGATGTCGTAGAATCGGGCGAGGAGACTGATGATCGTGGTCTTCCCCGCTCCGGTGTGCCCGACGAATGCGGCTGTTTCTCCGGCCTTGATGCTGAATGAAACGTTCTTCAGAATCCATTCCGTCTCTGCGTCGGTTGGCCCCGGATTGTATGCAAACCAGACATTGCGGAACTCAATATCTCCGCGGACGTTCCGGAACTCAACCGGGTCTTCGGTGTCATCCACAGATGTCGTATCGTCCAGCAGCTTGAACACCCGTTCCGACGAGGCCATGGCTGTTTGCATGATATTGTATTTTTCCGAGAGGTCACGGATCGGTCGCCAGAACATTTCATTGAACTGAAGAAATGCCATTACCGTCCCGATCGTGAGACTGCCACCGAGAGCGTCCACGCCGGCATACCAGATGATCAATCCCACCGCAATGGCACCAATCAGGTCCACCCCCGGATAGAATACGGCGTAATAGAAGATCGACTTGATGTTTGCGTCCCGGTGCAACGCGTTGATGCCGTCGAACTTCTGAAACGATTTTGCTTCCCGGTTGAACACCTGATCCACCATCATTCCGGTAATGTGCTCCTGCATGAAGGTGTTGATTCGTGCGATCTGAAGCCGGACTTCCCGGTACGCCTCACGTGCTTTCTTCCGAAAGAGGAACGTACCGTAGAACAGAAGCGGAAGAACGCTGAGAGAAACCAGGGCAAGCTCCCAATCCATTGAGAACATGAAGTAGAGAATCCCGATGATGGTGAAAACATCACTGAAGACCATCACGATGCCGGAGGAAAACATGTCGTTCAGAACTTCAATATCATTCGTTACCCGCGTAATGAGCCTTCCAATGGGGTTCCTATCGAAAAACTTCAGGCCGCGGTGTTGCAGGTGTACAAACACTTCCATCCGGAGGTCGAAGATCGTCCGCTGCCCCACCCATTGCGTCAGGTATGTGTTAAAGTATTGAATCACACCGCGGACCACCATGACGCCAAGAAAGAACAGCGTGGTCATCAACAGCCCGTACCTATCCCCCTGCGCGATGTTCTCATCCACCGCGATTTTGGTGAAGTACGGACGTACCGCCTCCATCCCCGACACAGCAATGCTGAGCACAATGCCAAGCACCACCTGCCATTTGTAGGGGCGGAGGTACTTCAACAGTCGCCGCATCAACGTACCGTCGTATGCCTTACCGAGGATTTCTTCTTCGTTCATAAGAGCATGGGAAATGGAAACCGGAGAACGGTGACGGGAAGAGAGACTGTTTCATTTTCCCGCCTCCCGTTTCCGCCCGTTAGAGATGTTCGAGTTCTTCTTCAAGAAGTTGTTTCCGGTGTAACTCCGCGTAGATTCCATCCAATTCCACCAACTCATCGTGTCTACCACGTTCAGCGATCTTTCCTTCGTTTAACACAACGATCTGATCTGCGTCCTTCACTGTCGAAATGCGGTGACTGATAATGATGCTCGTCCGACCTTTCATGACGGTGCGCAGACGTTTCAAGATCTCTTCCTCGGTGTACGTATCCACGGCGGAGAGTGAATCATCCAGGATCAATATTCTTGGTTTCCGCATGACTGCACGGGCAATGCTGGTGCGTTGCTTCTGCCCCCCCGAGAGCGTGATTCCGCGTTCCCCGAGCATGGTTCGGAACCCTTGCGGGAAGTCGTTCACATCACGCACAAGCTGTGCGATCTCCGCGGCTTCGTGCATGTGTTGTTCCGTTCCGTTGTCCGTTCCGTAGCCAATATTCTCAATGATGGAGTCCGAAAAAAGGAATGTCTCTTGTGGGACATAGCCGATACTGGATCGCAGCATCTCCAGCGGGATGCCGCGGATACCATGCCCGTCGATGAGGAGGTCCCCTCCCGTCACATCGTACAGGCGTGGGATCAAATTCACCAGCGTGCTCTTCCCAGACCCGGTATAACCAACGATGGCAAGAGTTGTTCCTTGAGGTATCTTCAAATCAATGCGATCCAGCGTCGGACGTTGTGCGTTTGCATGACGAAAACTGACATTGCGGAATTCGATCTCGCCCTCAATCGAAGTGATGGACCGATCTGTCCCGTCCGTGTCCTTGATCTCCGGATCTTGATCCAGAATTTTCACGAGGCGGGCCATTGAGGCCGCCCCTTGTTGCAGGATATTGATCACCCAGCCGAACGCAATCATCGGCCAGATCAGCATGATGAGGTAACCAAAGAACGCCGTAAGCGTTCCGATGCTCAACTGCCCATCAATCACGCGCAGACCGCCGAAGTACAGGGTAATGACAAGTGAGAAGCCGACGAGAAGAAACATCAGCGGCCACATGATGGACTGGACGCGGGCAAGCACGAGGTTTTTTTTGAGGTACTCCCAGCTCATGGCGCGGAAGAGACCGATCTCGTACTCCTCACGGACATACGCCTTTACAACGCGAATGCCCGAAAGATTCTCCTGTGCGCGCGTGGTCAGCTCCGCGTATTGCTCCTGCCGTTCCTCGAACTTCACGTGCACAACCTTGCCGAGATAGTACACCGCATAGGAGACGAACGGGAGCGGAATTAACGCGAGGAGTGTGAGTTGCCAATCCTGATACAGCATCACTCCCAGCACCATGGTAAACGTCATGAGAGTATCTGTGGGATACATGATGCCGGGGCCAAGCGAGTTGCGAACGGCGCTGATGTCGTTGGTGGCGTGCGCCATCAGGTCACCGGTGGGGGTATTCTGAAAATACGAAAGCGAGAGTTTCTGGAGGTGGGAAAGAAAGTCGTTACGCAGGTCGTACTCTACGTGGCGGGAGACAACAATGAGTGTCTGCCTCGTGAGAAATGTAAACGTCCCCGCCACAAGAGAGAATCCAACCACAAGTCCGGCATACATGAGCAGCGATGCACTATCGATCTGCCGGGATTCGAGTCCGCTTTTTAACGCGTCGATCGCTTTCCCGATGAACAGGGGTTGCGCAACATTGAAAAGATTGCTCATGACAACGGTGACAACACCCCAAAGGAGCGTGGTCTTGTAGCGCGCAAGGTATGGCAGCAAGCGAAGGAGCGGTTTCATCTATCCTATAACTTCAAACCCGGTGTATCGATGGAGCGCCTTCGGGACGATCACTTTTCCCTCAGGAGTCTGGTAGTGTTCGAGCAATGAGGCAACGATGCGTGGCAGTGCCAGCGCCGATCCGTTCAACGTGTGGACGATCTCCGGTTTGCCACCCCTATCGGGCCGGAACCGTATGTTAATCCGCCGCGCCTGGTACGCCTCGAAGTTGCTGACCGATGAAACCTCGAGCCATTTTTGCTGGCCGGGAGCCCACACTTCGAGATCATACTTCTTAGTCTGGGTAAACCCAAGGTCACCGGAGCACATGAGTAGTACGTGATAATGTAAACCAAGTTTCTGCAGTAATCGTTCTGCATCCTTGCGAAGACTTTCCAATTCGTCGTACGATGTTGCGGGATGGACGATTTTGACCAACTCGACTTTGTTGAACTGATGAACACGGTTTAATCCGCGGACGTCCTTGCCGTAAGACCCGGCCTCCCGGCGGAAACAAGGCGTGTACGCACTGAACTTCACCGGTAATTGCTTTTCCGTCAGAATCTCATCCCGATAGAAGTTCGTGACGGGAACCTCAGCTGTTGGAACAAGGTAAAAGTCATCGCGAGTGGCAACATACATCTGGTCTTCCTTATCCGGAAGCTGGCCCGTACCGGTGGCACTTGCTGCATTCACAATAAACGGCGGAAGAAGCTCTACATAGCCTTGTTTACCAGCCTCGTCAAGAAAGAAATTGATGAGCGCCCGCTCGAGTTGCGCCCCTTTCCCAACGTAGACAGGAAAGCCGGCCCCCGTGATTTTCGTCCCGCGCGCGAAGTCAATGATATTCAGCCTCTCCATCAGCTCCCAGTGCGGAAGCATTTCGAAATCGATCACAGGAGGTTCGCCCCATGTGGCAACAACCTGGTTCTCCGCAGGTGTGTGTCCCACCGGAACAGACGCATGAGGAATGTTGGGAATCTGCAGCAGGATGGATCGCAGGTCGTCTTCGACCTTCTTCAACTCATCATCCAGCCCTTTGATCTCGTCGGCGACTGTCCGCATTTCGGCAATGACGGCTGAGGCGTCCTCTTTTTTTGCCTTCATGCGCGCTACATCTGCCGAGACGACGTTCTTCCTGCTCTTCAAGTTCTCACTCTGTTGCAGCAGCTGGCGGCGGCGCTCGTCAAGTGCAAGCGCCTCATCAACCCGTGCGGTGCTCTCTCCCTTTTTTTCCACACCATTCTTGACAAGATCTGTATGTTCTCGAATGAACCGGATATCGAGCATAATCGTACTGGGTCTCTTGGTCGAGGTTAATGTTTACTTTGCCTGCCGGATGTGGACTGTCCTGGCATTGGGGCACTATCGGGCATCTTCCGGCGTGCTCGCGAGAGCTGGCTCTTCAGAATCTGGAGCCCCTGCTCCACAGTCGAGGGCTTGAACCCGAGCTCCACTTCTGCTTTCAGTGTAATGAGTCCCGACTTGAGGGGCCGTGGTGCAGGCTGGCGGAGTTGAGACGTTTTGATCGGAGTAACAAGCTTGCTGTCGAAATCAAACACCTCTGCAAGTTTCAGCGCGAACTCATACCGGCTGACGATCTCTCTTCCCGCCATGTGATAGACTCCCGTCCGGCCAAGTTCCAGCGCGCTGATGAGCCCATGTGCAAGATCATCCGCCAGCGTGGGATTGCCAGACTGATCATCCACTACCCGGACAGGGAGCTTTTGCTCGAGGTTCTGGATGAGCCAGAGAGCGAAGTTGGATTTCACTCCGGCCGAGGCGCCGTACAGGACCATTGTCCGCGCAATGAAATACTCCAGGCCCGACATCCGCAGCGCATTCTCACTCGCGAGCTTCCCCTTTCCGTAATAACTCAGCGGCTCCGGACGGGCGCTTTCATCGTACGGCCCTGACTTTCCATCGAAAACGTAGTCTGTGGAAATGTGGAGAATTCGCGCGTTGTTCTTTCTGGCTGCCTCGATCAGGTGTTCGACTCCTTCAACATTGATTTTCCAGGCTCGCTCTCGTTCTTTCTCGCACGCATCGACATTTGTCATCGCAGCACAGTTGATGATCACCTCGGGCTCGCAGGCGAAGACAACACGTTTCACCTCTTTTTTGGAAGTGATGTCCATCTGCACATAGCTCGCGCTGGCCAGCGGTTTGACCGGCTTCTCAGCATGAGACGCAAGCGTGATCACATAGGCCGAACCGCGTACAAGAAGCTCGGCGACTTTTTGCCCGAGGAGTCCGTTGCTTCCAGTAATCATGATTCTTTGGATGTTCACCGGAGCGCCTCCTCCAGTGCTGTGGAAGCCGCTGTCTTCTCATCCCGATATTTGACGATGATCGGACTCGCGACCGAAAGCCGCTGGCTCCGTGCCCACTCTCCTTGCAATGGCCGGCTCCCGGGGACCACCACGGCATTCTCAGGAATCACCAGAGGCTGGTTTCCCTCCTTCCGGTAGACCGCCTGGCGTACCGTATCATACACGGGCGTTCCGCCAGTGAGAACCACTCCGGCTCCAATCACCGCACCTCGTCTCACGATCGTTCCCTCATAGACTCCACAGTTGCCGCCAATCATCACGTCGTCTTCGATAATGACGGGCAAGGCACCAATTGGTTCAAGGACACCGCCGATCTGCGCTGCGGCACTGATATGGACACGCTTGCCTACTTGCGCGCATGAGCCAATGAGCGCGTGCGAATCCACCATCGTGGCCTCGTCCACGTACGCACCGATGTTGATATACATCGGTGGCATACATACAACACCTTTCGCAACGAAAGCGCCATCGCGTACGGACGAACCACCCGGTACCAGGCGGATACCATCGGCCAGGGTAAACTTTTTGAGAGGGTACGTACTCTTGTCGAAAAACTTGAACCGGCTGTCGATGGAGACATCTTCCAACTCACCCAGCCGGAAGCCAAGAAGGATTCCCTTCTTCACCCAGCGATTTACCCTCCATTCCCCAAGGACATGGTCCGCGGCCCGCACGTCGCCATGATTGAGAAAGAACTTGAACTCATGAAAAACCTGGAGTGCACGTTCCCGGTCAATGGCGTCACCACCTTGCTCGTACAAACGTTCGATGTCATCCTGGAGTGCCATTAGGAAATGAGTTTCAGGTCTTTTAACACCTTCTCCAATTTCGGTCGTGCGGCGTCACTTAATTGCAGCAGAGGCAACCGATAGTTCTCTTCGATGAGGCCCATCATCGCCATGGCGGCTTTCACGGGAATGGGGTTCGATTCTACAAAGTTGACGTTCATGAGCGGAAGAAGTGAGTAGTGCAGTTCCCTCGCCTTCTCCCATTTCCCCTTCAACGCAAAACGAACCATGTCGGAAAACCGCCGCGGTATCTCGTTCGAGATGACGGAAATGATGCCGTCTGCTCCGAGGGCCACCAGCGGAAGGGTCAGATTATCATCGCCGGACCAAACGCCAAAACCCGCCGGGCGATTCCGGAGGATGTCCATGATCTGCCCGATGTTCGCCGATGCTTCTTTGATCCCGACAATGAACGGGTTCTCATCTGCCATCCTCAGCGCCGTTGAGGCCTCAATATTCGACGCCGTCCGGCCGGGAACGTTGTAGACCACGATCGGTAGCTCCACTACATCCGCAATAGCGTCAAAGTGCCGGATGATACCTTCCTGGGTCGGTTTATTATAAAAAGGTGCTACCGAGAGAAGCGCATCGGCACCGGCACTCTTTGCCTGCTTCGCCAGGGCAATTGCTTTCATGGTTGCGTTGCTGCTCGCGCCGGCAATCACAGGGACACGGCCGTTTGCTTGATCCACCACTATTTCGATTACCTGCGCCTGTTCCGCGTCCGACAGTGTCGCCCCCTCCCCGGTGCTCCCAACGGGAACGAGCGCTTCGACCTTTCCCTTGATCTGCAGGTCAACAAGATCGCGCAGTGTCGGTTCATCAACGGCGCCGTCTTTCTTGAAGGGCGTCACGAGCGCAGTTGCTGTTCCCCTGAAGAGGAGTTTTCGTTTCATCTTTGTTCCTTTAGACTTGTCATCCGAACTGATCCGTCCGAACCAGACACGACACCACGAACTTGTCACAACGCAATCTACGAAAGAATTACATCCCGCATCGTATAGAAACCCTTCTTTCCCTTCAGCCATTCTGCAGCAACGATGGCACCGAGGGCAAACCCGCGCCGATTTTTGGCCGTGTGGACTAACTCAATCGTGTCGGCTTCGGAATCAAAAAGGACAGTGTGTTTGCCGTTGATGGTGCCCACACGGGTAGAGGTGACATGCAATTCATGCGACTTGATCTCGCGGTGAGGATTTTCCGAGAGTATATCCGTCTTCCGCCGCATCGTTTGCATGATGAGAGATGCAAGGGAAAGAGCGGTACCGCTCGGGCTGTCCACCTTTCCCCGATGGTGCACTTCATTGATCGACACATCATACCCGGAATGCTTCTCAAAAAGATGAGCCGCATCCATGACGAGTTGCGAGAAGAGATTGACCCCCAGTGAGAAATTCGCCGCATACAGAAAGCCGATCTTCCGTTCCTTCACCAGCTTCTTCACCTCGTCCATCCGGTCATACCATCCGGTTGCCCCAACCACGATGCTCTTGCCGCAAGAAGCGATTGCCTCGACATTCTTTACCACAGACGTCGGCGTCGAGAAATCGATACAAATGTCAACACCTTTCAATGATGCGGGGGTCAGACCTATTCCATCGATGTTGTTGTCCGACGTGAATATGCTGGCGATCTTAATCCCTTTTTCCTTCGCAAGGAGTTCGACCTCCCTGCCCATCTTCCCGTAACCGATAAGCGCAAGATTCATATTGACTCCTTGGGCCGCAATGTGCTGGGGCATTCCTACGCGGAGGCAGAAACATCCCTCAGCGTTTGCAGAGATTGGATACCGGGCATATGAACCGTTGAAGCGGCAATGCCATTGGCGTATGCTGCGGCGCCCCCGATATCGGACGTCCGGACATTGTGAAGCAAGAAGGCCGCCCCAAAGATATCTCCGCAGCCCGTCGTATCAACTATGTGCTCAACGGGGATACCCGGAATGTCCTTCCGGACCACATGCTTTTTATCACTGGTGTAGACCGTCGCACCATTCACACCGCGCGTTACCACTACACCTTTTACGCTCAACGTCAGCAAATGTCCGACCGTCTGTTTTTCTGTCGAAGGTTCGATCGTAAGGCCGGCGATTTCCTCTTCGTTCATTTGTACGGTATCCGTCATAAATGCCCACCGCCGCCAATCGACAACCGGTCGGCGGAACCGCTCGAAGTTTTCCTGTATACCGAGTGTGAGACTGTGATAATCGAAATGAATCGGGATCTTGTGTCCCCGCACTGCCATCCGGATGTGGTCCATTGTTTCGATGGTGATATCGAACCCGGAAATCATGTTCACAAGAATCCCGTCAACCGAAAGATGGCGCCGGATCTTTTCATATGGAATCGGCCTGGCGATATCCTTTGAGCATTCGATGCGGGTCGTCTGATCCTTATAAAAAAGATGCACCCTGTTTGTCGGCTCATCGGTTTTGAAGATGCCGGATGTCTCCACGTTGGGATATTGCGCAAGATGTTCCAGCAAGGCTGCGTAGTCGCCCCGGTGTACACCGAAAACGGGGTTGACTGAGTCGTTCTTCCCGAGAAGGGATGCGAGGGTGGCCACCGCGTATGTGATGCCGCCGTAGCTCTGGACTTCAGGACCTTCGACGGGGTGAATGACGTCAAAACAAAGATGGCCAACAATGAGGAATTTCATGGTGAGGATCGATAGTGAATGCAACTCACGGAGGCGCAGGCGGCGCTCAGACGCGCGCCGTGTAGGGATAGTCTCCCGCCTCGCAACGACGCCAGACTCCCTGACAGGAGAATTTGTTTTCGTACAACGCCCTGCCGATCACAACGGAATCGACGCCGAGCTTTTCCAGTTCTTGCACTTTCAAAAGATCCTCAAGACCAGAGATGCCACCGGCGGAGGTCACCCGCATCCCTGTCTTCGTCGCAAGCTCCCGCAGGACGTTGAGGTTCACACCGCGCAGGGTCCCATCAAGACGGATATCGGTGTACACAATGCGACGGAATCCAAGAGCCTTTGCATTCAACGCCACAGTAAGAGCGGTGAGCCCGGAAGACTCCGCCCATCCATGCGTTGCGACAATACCATCGCGTGCATCGATTCCGAGGACGACTTTGCTGGGACCGTATGTGTCTATCACACGCTTCGCTTCATCGGGGTTCTCAATCACCATGGTTCCAACAAGAACACGGTACATACCGAGCTCGAACGCCTCTTTCACCGAGTCGAATGAGCGTAGTCCGCCCCCCAACTCGATGGGGATGTCCACGGTGCTGACCATTCGCTTCAGCACCTCCTTGTTCACGAGATGTCCCTGCATCGCGCCATCAACATCCGTTACGTGGAGCGACTTCGCGTTCTCCTTGCGCCAGAGACGCGCCATCTCAACGGGATCGTCGGAGTAGGAATATCCTTCGACCCCCTGTACCATCTGGACGCACCGACCACCTTTGATTTCGATGGCAGGAATAATCAACAGCATCTGAGACACCTTTGTGGAGAGTCCACTCCAAAATGCAGAAAAGGGGTTTCAATTTCAAGTAAGCCGGCTTTCATTTCAAGAGACATTTCTTTACAATAGCACTGCCTCCCAGGTCGACTCCTGCACATAAATAAGCACAACTCGGGCACCATCATGCTGAAGCGGCTCTTCATTCTCTCGCTGATTATTCTCACACCATGGTTTTCCACTTTTGGATCCCGACCGAAACTGGTCGTGGTCATCAGCCTCGACCAGTTCCGCTACGATTATCTTACCCGGTTCCAGGACTACTTTGGCAGCGGCGGGTTCCGCATGCTCATGGACAACGGCGCCAACTTCTCCAACGCAAGCTACAAGCATTCAGCCAACATGACCGGACCCGGTCATGCGGTGATTCTCACCGGGACGTACGGCAATCAAAACGGGATCATCACGAACAACTGGTACGATCGCACGAAACAACAGAACGTCTACTGTGTCGCAGATCCCGGCGTGCAGTTGGTTGGCGCCAGCGGTGAGGGGAGGTCGCCTGCCAATCTCATCACTCCCACCTTCGGCGATGAGTTGCGACTCCATACCGGTTTCAAGAGCAAGGTCATCTCGATCGCCCACAAGGACAGGGCAGCAATTCTCATGGGCGGGAAGATGCCTAATGACGTATTCTGGCTGATCGATTCCACGTTTGTCACTTCGAGTTACTACATGAACGCCCTACCACTGTGGGTGCAGTCATTCAACGAGTCCGGCCAGGCGAATTCGTACTTCGGGAAAAGGTGGGAGCGGCTTCTGCCCGATGAGGCATTTGCAGCAATAGACGATGATAACGTCCCGTATGAATCCGATTGGAGTTCCATCGGAAGGACTTTTCCCCATCCCATTCGTGGTAGTGACTCTACCCGCATAACGAAATCATACTATTCTGCGTTCATGACAAGTCCGTTCAGTATGGAGGCGCTTGCGACGTTAGCGAAGGCCGCAATCGAAGGCGAGCACCTCGGACAGGGGGAGTTTCCAGACCTCCTTTGCATTGGTTTCTCATCGACAGATTATGTCGGACATACATTCGGTCCTCACAGCCGTGAAGTGATTGAAATGGCGGTACAGACAGACAAAATCCTTGCAGATTTCCTTTTGTATCTTGATGAGCACGTCGGTCTTCGAAACACGATTGTTGTCCTCACCAGCGATCATGGAGTGGCACCGATTCCTGAATACATCCGCAGTCGATTCCTTGGGGCAGATGTGAATAGATTGTCGGGCAAGAAACTCCTGGATTTCTGTAACTCCTCTCTTGCGAACGTGTTTGGATCGACCATCGAAGGAAAGCCATGGATCAAGAGGATGGTGGATGGAAACGTGTATCTTGACAGGGATCTCCTGCGCGAGAAGAAACTCGATCCCGAAAATGTTGCCGCTGTCCTAGCAGATTCACTGATGAGTGTTCACGAATTGGCACTCGCTGTGACCCACCAGGCATTGCGGACATCCACCCTTGCCACGCCTCTGCACGCAAAGATGCAGCGCAGCTTCCATCCCATGAGGAGCGGCGACGTGATGTTTGTCCTGAAACCCTTCATGTATCTGGACGACAGCGCGGAGGGTGCCGAGCATGGCAGCCCGTATGAACATGACGCGCACGTTCCGCTGATCATTATGGGGAACGGCGTCCGGAGTGGCACGTACGCAACGGAAGCCGGTCCCGCAGACATTGGTCCGACACTTTCCACACTGCTGGGTGTTGAATTCCCCGCGGCACGGGAGGGACG
Source organism: Bacteroidota bacterium (assembly GCA_035687895.1). GTDB lineage: Bacteria > Bacteroidota > Ignavibacteria > UBA10030 > UBA6906 > JAERML01. The sequence continues at coordinate 21,581 of DASRUE010000179.1, forward strand.
TGTACTCGTTGAAGCATTGACTCCACCATAATTCCATTCAATCCTTCGCACCTCACCACCAAGCGCGTCTATGAACCCTCCCTCAGATGATCGCCCGGTACACAGCATCGCGTTCCGGAAGCAGCGCGCGCTGAACTGGTTGACGCATCGTTCACTCGATGCTCTCAGGAACTGCATCCTTGGATTTCGGCGGAAAGAAGGCGTGCGACAGGCATGTTCGATGGGATGCAGTATATTGGCGGCGCTGCGGTAGGCTATGGAATGGGATGGATGCTGGAAACATGGGGATGGGGCATTGGGGAACCGAGTATGATCGGCTTTTCTTTAATCGGAGCGTTGCTGATGATGAAGCTCTGGAACGCGGTCCTTGCGAAGAGGAAAACGGGATATTAGACAATACACTGAGGGTCAGGCATGGCAGCATGGGGAGCAGTGAGGCACGTGTGGAGAACCGCCGAAGGAAGCACCGGACGGTTGATTCAACTCTGTGTGGGATACTTTGTCTTCTACGTCATCACCGGCGTAGCCGTGAAGTACTTCACGGGGAGCGCGGAGATCGGCTTCCCCTCGATGAAAGAAATCGAGTACCTTGTCTATAACACCATCGGAGGGAATTTCATCGCGCTCGGTGTGGTGCTGGCGTTGCGGTGGTATCGCCTCACCTCCAACAAACTCATTCGGCTGGGCAGGTTCCGCTTTCCGCAGGAAATCCTCTATATTATTCCCTCCGGCATTTGCACTGCGGTGGTCATCCCGACGACAACGCTGATGTACATGTTGCCGATCTCCGTCATGGTCGCCATGGTGATCATGCGGGCAAGCGTCATCATCATCAGCCGCGTGGTGGATGCCGTGCAGATCAGTCAGGGCATTCTCCGCAAACATGTATATGCAGAAGAGAACTATGCCGTGGCTTTTGCGCTCCTCGCCGCGGCAGTAAACCTGTTCTGGGTCGGCCCCGGCGATTTTGACTTCGTCCACACCCCCGCTGCGGTCATTATTCTTGGCAGCTATATTGTCGCGTACGCAATCCGGATCTACATCATGAACTTCTACAAAAATACAAGGGCGCAAGGAGTGAAGTTGGACAATAACGGTTTCTTCGCAATAGAACAGATTGCCGCGTCTGCAACCATGCTCATAGCGGGATACATCGTGTTCAACTCACCAGAGTGGTTTGGGGCGATGAACGTGCCCCTCCTCCTATTCCACGCCAGTTTTGCAGATCCGCATCCGCTGTGGGGATGGGCGGTTGTGGCGGGATTTGCCTACGGCCTCGTCGCGTTCTTCTCGGTGTTCATCTTCATGTTCAAAGGAAGGACGGCCACCTTTGCCGGGTTGGTGAATCGGCTCACCTCGCTGGTGGCGGGGACGGCTGCAACACTCGTATGGTACTTTGGCTTCGGGGGGAAATTCCCAAAAGTGCAGGATTGGGCATCGTTGATCTTTATCCTGATTGCGGTGGGCTTTCTCTCACGTGCGGAAAAAAAGCGCACGCGGGAACTTGCAGAGGGAATGTAGGATTGTCCCGCTCGACCTGTTACTTTTTCACGTTCCACAACTTCGTTGTTACTCGTTCCAATTCCTGGCCGATCAGTGCAGGGCTGAGTGTCTTCTCCGGTTCATTCTCGAAGGCCGCATACGGAACTCTGAACCCCTTGACTTCAACAAAGGAAGGATCCTTCGCGGCAAGCTTCTCCCAGTCGTTACTCCTGTAGTAGAACTCCATCTTCTCATCGGGAAGAGAATGGTAGAGGATGGAATGCTCCTCACCGGGACGCGCACGCCGCCTGTTCTTTCGAACCGATTCTTCGTACGACACCTTGATATAGATGAGCGACGCACGCTTGAGAACGTCTTCGTGGAGGCAGCTCAGTGCTTCGTGAATACCGTTTTCACCGCCCCGCGCAAACTCGACCAGCGTTGTCCTGGTGTCGTGGTAGTTCGGGTTCCGTGCAATCTTTTTCCTGTACTCCAGATTGATCCGCTCGATGTACAGGTTCCAGATGAAG
>DASRUE010000180.1:0-2428 GCA_035687895.1 Bacteroidota bacterium
CCTCGCAATGTTAAACGACGCCTTCTCCCGGATCGCCTTGACGGCCTCTTTCGGTATCAGCCCGAGTTCGGCTTGCGCTTCACATGCCAGGATTTCAATCTCCAGCCAGATGCGGTACTTGTTCTGGTCTTCCCAAATCCCTCCCATCGCAGGGCGTGTGTATCGTGCTATCAATGCTTCTCCTGACTAGGTAGATCTCTTCTCAAGCTTCAGGCTCAATTCCATTGTCTTGCGGTCGCGCAGGATTTTCATACGTACAACGTCACCAACCTTGGCATCGTCAATGACAGAGATCAGGGTTGCGTCGTCCATGATCTTTTCCCCTCCTGCTTCGAGGATGATGTCCCCCGCTTTGAAGCCTGCGCGGTCCGCCGGGCTTCCCTTCTTTACATCGCTGATGATGACTCCCTCCACTTTGTCCAATCCGAAGTAGCGAGCGACTCGTGCATCAACAGTCTGGACTTCCAGCCCCGTCCAATAATCCCGTTCGATCTTTCCGCTTTTCTTTAGTTCGGCAACAATGGTCTTGACACGGTTGATGGGAATCGCAAATCCAAGCCCGATACTTCCCTGGTTTGGCGTATAGATCACTGCGTTGATGCCGATAACTTCGCCCACACTGTTCACGAGCGGTCCTCCGCTGTTACCGGAGTTAATCGCTGCATCCGTCTGAATCATCCCGCGGTAGACGCGGCCACCCTGCGTGTTGAGCTTCATACCGGTTGAGCTCACCACTCCCACCGTCACCGTCGGTTTATCGTTGATGTCGAACAACCCGAAGGGATTTCCGAAGGCAATCACCCACTCCCCGATAATCACGTCGTCCGAATTGCCAAGCTTGATGTATGGAAGGCTTTTGCCATCGATCTTCAGCAGGGCGATATCAGAGATCAGGTCGGTGCCGATCAACTCCGCATCGTACTTGTCACCGTTGGTTAGCGTGACGGTGATTTTCTTGGCGTTCCCTGCGACGTGGTCGTTGGTGAGGATGTACCCATCCGGAGAGATAAAAAAGCCGGAACCCAGTGAGGGAACCTGTTGTGTGTAGACCCTGTCTCCAAAGAACTGACGGAAGAACGGATCATCTCCCCATGGCGACCATTGGCGGAACTGCCGCAGCTCGATGACGTTGATACCCACCACCGCCGGACTGGCAGCCGCAACTGTTTTTGTTATCGCATTCCGTCGTGAGACACTGACGAGATCATTGACCGAATCCCTTGTCTGCGGATTGAACGCTGCTGTCTGCGCGTTCTCGAATGGCGCACCATCGGAGGCGGGGGAAAAATTTTCCGCCGGTCCGGAGTTCTGTCCTATGCTATAACCCAACAAGGCGCCACCGATAAACGGAAGCAGCACTATGATGCCTACAACCAATGTCCTGGATTTCATGCGTCTCTCCTACTTCTTTCTCTTCAGCACATTCTTTGCCGCACGGACGATATCGTCCTTGGCGATCCCGTATTTTTTCATCAGCTCGGGCCCTTTCCCGCTTTCTCCAAACGTATCGTTCACTGCAACAAACTCCTGCGGCGTGGGAAGCGTCTGCACAAGATACTCCGCGACCGCGCTGCCGAGTCCACAATGGATCTGATGATCTTCCGCGGTAACGATTGCTCCGGTATCTTTTGCGGCGCGCAGAATGGCCTCTTTGTCGAGCGGCTTGATCGTGTGCATGTTGATGACTCGGGCGGATACCCCCTCCGCGTGAAGCGTCTCCGCCGCCTGGATTGCTTCCCACACTTGTAACCCGGAGGCAATGATCGCAACGTCGGTTCCATCGATGAGTGTGTTGGACTTACCAATCTGGAATGGGGTCGACTCATCGGTGAACATCGGCGTGTTATCACGGAAGTACCTGATGTAGACGGGCCCCTTGGTAATCGAGAGCGATTCTTTCACGGCGCGTTTTGTTTCCAGGTAGTCGCAGGGGGAGATCACCGTCATGTGCGGCAGGATGCGCATGAGGCCGACATCTTCCAATGATTGGTGGGTCGCCCCGTCGGGTCCAACGGTGATGCCACAATGCGACGCGCAGATCTTGACCGGGATTTTGCTGTAGGCAAGTGATTGCCGGATCTGGTCGAACGGGCGACCGGCCGCAAACTCTCCATAGGCTGAGGCGAACGGAATCTTGCCCACGAGTGCGAGGCCGGCAGCAATCCCCATCATGTCTGCCTCGGCAACGCCAACGGAGAAAAAACGATCGGGGTACGCTTTGGCAAACGCATCGACTTTGACCGAACCACTCACATCGCCGCCGAGCACCACGACGTTTGGATTCTCCGCACCCAATTCCATAATTGCATCGGAAAAACCCTGGCGTGTCGCCTTTTCTCCCTTGCTTTCAATTCTCTTCATCACACATCCACTGTGAAAGACGATCTTAAATTGCCCGACTACTAAGCGAGGACGGGTGCAGATTTCT
>DASRUE010000181.1:0-3332 GCA_035687895.1 Bacteroidota bacterium
GGCTTCCGCTCCTCCGCGAACTTTCAATGGCTCCGGATATTCAATTGACAGTCATCTTTTCATCTCCGATTGAAAACGGGCGCCAATGGAGGGTGCCGGACAAGCTACCCTTCAATGCGGTTTTCCTGAATTCCCGCCCCATTGTCAAATACAAGCGCCGTCAGATGTTCGATGATGACATTTCCATACAATTCCCTTCCGGCTTACTTCGTGCTCTCCGGAGCGCCGCCCCCCGCATCGTCGTAGCGTACGAATTCCATCTCGAAAGCATGCTCGCAGCGCTCTACGCGCACTTACATCAATGCAAGTTCCTGATATGGTCAGATGTCACAGCGATTCATGATGCCCGGATGGGTCGATTCCGCATCGCAATTCGCAAGCTCTTGCTTTCGAAATCCCACGCACTCATTGGATCGTCATCAGACACCGTAGACCATTTTCACGAATCGTTTGGCTATCCTATCGAGAAGTCGTTTCTCAGCATCCTAAGCGCCCACGTCGATGACTTCATCCAGACTGCGGCTACGACCTTACAAGGTGATAATAACCGCGGCAACAATGTGCGCTATCTCTACGTTGGTGGGTTTAGCGCAAGAAAGGGAGTTGATCTCTTGTTGAGGGCATTCTCCCAAGTCAGGCAAACGGTTCCTAACGCCATCTTGACCCTGGTCGGCGATGGGCCTCAGAAGCGTTTTCTGGAATCCCTTGCGATCACGTATGGTTGTAACGATTCATTAACATTCAAGGAGTTTATGCCATACGAGCAGCTTGCGTCAGAAATGCGGACTCATGACGTCTTCGTTTTTCCCACCCGGCTCGATGTATTTGGCCTTGTTGTCGCCGAAGCAATCGCTTGCGGCTTGCCGATTGTCTGTTCCCGTTGGGCTGGGGCCGCACGGGATTTAGTCTTAGGCAATGGAATCATAGTGGATCCCTTGAATATAGATGAACTGGCTTCCGCAATGCGAGAGCTAGCGATGAATGCACAACTACGGTCTGATATGCGACTCGCTGCCACAACGGTCTTGCGTAAGCACAACATGGCGACTGCAGTGAACGGTTTTCTAAGCGCACTGCGGACTGCTGCGTTCCTGCCAAACAAATCGTCATCCATGATTCGGGGATCCCATGATTTCGCTTGAAACGTCGTCTTCAGAGACAAACGATTCGCGAACAGGCCCAACATAAGAGGCTCATTTCAACGAACGTTCCGCGGGGAGAGTGCTGGACCGCGCATTCCCATTGAGGGACTTGCGTTGAAGGTGAATCGTCCGCCTTTGAGCGGAGCCAGATCTGGATGCTTGCTGCGACATACAAGAGTTGTGGTCGACGCGTCCGAGCCACAAGATGAATGGCCTAGCCGAGATGCTCGACCAGTTGACATGCATGCGTGATTTCGTGCCTGAGGGCCTAAAGGAGATGGATCCTCTCCCGCAGGACCTCCAACCCATGGATGTGTTTCCGTTTTCCCCGGTGGACTATCACCTGCGTCCTCTCTTCGGAGGGTTTCGTTTGCCCTTGCGATATGTCTGGGAACTATCTGGACCGGTGTCCGACGCCACACTGCGAACATGAATCATTGGGTCGCAAAGCCTTTCAACGCGTATGCACGCATCTCTATGTGTGTCTGTCTGCTATTCGGGCTAGCCCTGAGTGTTGTCATTCTGCGGCTACAGCAACTGCCGATAAAGTTCACCATTGCGTTTCTTGTCGCCGCCGTCCTAGTTGTCATCCTGATCCTATCCTACCGTCGGCTCCCCAAATGCGTCCTATTTCTCCTCATTCTCAGCCTTGCTGTGCACTTCGAGTACTTTATTGCCGGGCCCAGAGAAACCTATCACACCGGAGTCGCCGCTGGCCTCACGATCGGCCCTGTTCACGTGTTCCTACTTCTCCTGGCCGTGCACTGGCTATTGAACGCCCGATCGCTTGCCCCTAGGCCTATTCGTTCATCTCGTCAAATAACGGCTCCTCTCTTCCTCCTCCTTGTGACAGTAGTTCTGTCAACTCTGACCTCCACCGACAAGATCCTCAGCTTCTACGGACTCCTTACGTATGTCACCGGGTTCTTATTGTATTATTGTATCGCCCGCAACCTCCACTCCTCCAATGATCTTAAGCTCGTGTTAGTCTCCCTACAGATCTGCGTGGCGGTCATCGGCCTCGTCTGCATCCTACAGGTTGCCACAGGGCACAATTTCAAACTCACTGGGGGTGTTTTACCGGAAGACCCATACTCCATTACATTTCGCGCTGCAGGCCTTAGCGGCTCTCCCAACTATACGGCCGCCTACCTAGCCACCCTTCTCCCAATTCTCCTCACGCAAGTATTCGACTTCCCCCGTGGACGGTTAGGATTGTCTCCTCTGGTCGCGCTTTTACTCGGCTTCGTCGGCTTGTTCCTCACCGCCAGCCGGGGGGCTTTGGTATCTGGCGCGTTTGGTACAGTAGCTGTTCTCTACCTGCTCCTGCGTCATCGCTATTTGAAAGGGCGTCACCTTACTGCGGCGCTGTTGGTCCTCGCCTGTCTTCTCTTCCTCAATCGCGACCGCATTCTTTCCCGTATACATGAGGGAGCGGAGAACCTCGAAAACAGGGGTAACCTGAATCGCACCGCCGCACACATCATAAGAGCCTATCCATTCTTTGGAATCGGCATAAACACGTACACAACGAAAATGGATACATTCACCCCTGCTGATGTCGCCTACGAGTGGACATACATGGTTCATAACAAATACCTGCTCGTCTGGTCCGAAATGGGGACGTCAGCCATTGTGTTCTTTTTATGGAGCCTTGTCGCGACCGGGATCGTATGCCTGCAATTGATTCGATCGCCCGATCCCCTAATCTCACGAGCCGGAATAGGACTCTTCGGTTCTCTCCTTGTGTACGTAATTCACATGAACTTTGAACCCTATTCAGGCGGCCCCGTGGTAAACAGCCTATGGTTATACATGGGGATTGCAGCATCCCTCGCCGATATCTCCCTACCCCGCCCTGCAATTAGAACAGATTACGCCCCTCCCCCTCAAAGAGGATAGTGTACACACGTGGATACAACACGTCGATTGGTCAGGAATACGCTTTACCTCGGATTCGCGAACCTTTGCTCGCCCCTGATTTCAATGGTACTTATCATCTTCGTCTCCAGACATCTCGGTGCCGACGGTCTCGGTGCATACAGCGCGGCGCTCGCTTTTGTCTTCTTCTTTGAGAAATTCGCACAGTTGGGTATCCATCAGTTGGTTCTGAGGGATATCGCCAATGACATATCCCGATGTAAGCCCTATCTCATCGCCTGCACCTTAATCGGCCTGATCTCCTCCTTA
>DASRUE010000182.1:0-4299 GCA_035687895.1 Bacteroidota bacterium
GGTGCGATCATCACAGGGATCATCTTTGCCGCGTTCCATCTTATTCCATACTCAGTCGTTCCGCTTGCTATCCTTGGTTGCTACCTGGGGTACATTGTCTACCGCTCACAAAACATTACCGTGGCCATCTCGGCCCACTTCTTCAACAACTTCGTCGCCTGCGTTGCTGCCTATCTTCAGGTGGACGATGACTTTGTCGCACTCGCCCCTTCCGGCGCTGCTTCTCCCGCCTTGTTGGTAGCCAATTATCTCCTCTTTGGTGTGGTATTTTTAGCGGCAACTTACTATTTTGTACAAGTCACGGAACCCACTGTGAGATCAGATTCGTGAGGAGGAAGCCATGCCCTACTGCCGGGAGTGTGGATATGAATACGTCGTGGGTGCGACGGTCTGTCCGGATTGCCGGACAACGTTGGTAGCCGGGGAGCCGATCCGCTGTGAATCCTGCGATGAGTTGATAGAAGAAGAGGCTACGTTTTGTCCTCATTGTGGCATACTTCTCGGCTGGTCAGCGGAAGGGAGTATGGATATCCGTTGCGAGACACATAAGGAGGATGAGGCCACTGGCCGTTGTGTGGTCTGTGGGAAAACGGTGTGCGTTTCGTGCGCCGTTACGAAGCAGGGTCGGATGTTCTGCAGCAATGATGAACACGTAAAGATGGCATTTGATTGGGTTGCCATCTGCAGCACCTCGACCCAGTATGAAGCGGAGATGATCAAGGCCAATCTGGAGAGCGCGGGGATTCCGGCCACGGTCTTCTCACAGAGTGATAGGATGTACTTCACGACGGTCGGTGATCTTGCCGTGACGGAGGTGATGGTCCCGAAAGACGAGGCGGAGGAGGCCGCGCGCTATCTCGCGGCGACGGAGAAGAAGCAACCGGAACGCCACATTCACGTATAGACTGCAGGTCATTGAGCAACCTTACAGCCCGAATACTCGTTGCGCTTGTTGCTATCCCTTTGATCCTCCTGGTTAGTATATCGGGAGGATTTTATTTCTTCGGGTTGATGGCGCTCATCTCCGCGCTGTCGCTGTACGAGTATTACAGGCTCGCACGTGCCAAAGCGGCTCGTCCGCAAGTGCTGACAGGATTGGTATTCGGTCTCTGTGTTAATGCTGTTTTTGTCTACGACAAGTTGCAGTACGTCATCCTTGAAGCGGCAACCGGATGGGGGCTGGCCATTCCGCTTCCCTCGATGGCGCAGTGGTTCCTGATCCTGGCGTTGGTCTTTGTTCCAACGATTGTCCTGATCGAATTGTTCAGGAACAATGGTTCAGCACTGATAAATGTCGCAGTCACGCTTTTTGGTGTGTTCTATGTTTCGTTCTTTCTTGGCTCGTTCGTCGGGCTTCGTGAGCTCTTTGTTCCCGCGGACTTCCCCATTTTCCTCTACTTTAATGTTCACGGCATTGAGATCGCCGCAGACATTGTGGAGACAGTCTATGCGTGGGGAGGCTACACCGTCATCACCGTGCTTGCATCCATCTGGGTGTGTGACTCGGCCGCATTCTTTGCAGGACGTGCGTGGGGAAGACACAAGCTTTTTCCCCGTGTCAGTCCGAACAAGACCTGGGAAGGAGCAGTGGCGGGATTCACTGGGGCGGTACTGGCGTTTGTCGCGGCAAGAGAGTTTGCATTACCCTACATGACTATGACCAGCGCGATCGTGTGTGGAAGCATCGTAGGCGTGTTCGGACAACTTGGTGATATGGTGGAATCGTTGCTGAAGCGGGATGCCGGTGTCAAGGATTCGTCCGGGTTGATACCGGGGCATGGAGGAGTGATGGACAGATTCGACAGCCTGATCCTCGTCTCGCCGGTGATTTTCCTCTACCTTGACTTCATCGTTTTTTGAAACCTAAGGAGCATTGTGAGCACGGAAGTGAAGCAAAAGGTGCATGTGATCACCATGGGATGCGCGAAGAACGTGGTGGATTCGGAAAAGCTGATGGCGCAGCTGCAGTTGAGCAACATCGAGATTACTCCGACGATCGAGGACGCCGATGTCGCAGTGATCAATACCTGCGGCTTCATCGAAGCGGCAAAGGAAGAATCCATCGACATGATCATCCAGAATGTGAAGCGCAAGTCGAAGGGGAAGTTGAAGAAGGTCTACGCAATGGGGTGCCTGACCGAGCGCTACCAGGTCGACCTTGCGCAAGAGATCCCCGAAGTGGATCGGTTCTTCGGGTCGAATCAGCTAAGGGATGTTGTCGAGGAGTTGGGAGCGAAGTACAAGTACGAACTGCTTGGTGAGCGGCTGCTGACCACCCCTTCTCATTTCGCTTACCTGAAGATCTCTGAAGGATGCGACAATCCCTGTTCCTTCTGCGCAATTCCGATCATGCGGGGGAAACACGTCAGCCGTCCGATGGACGAGATTATGGCGGAAACGCAACTGCTCGCCTCACGCGGCGTAAAAGAACTGGTGGTCATTGGCCAGGATACGACGTACTATGGGTTTGATCTCTATGGCGGCCGTACACTAGCCGGGCTGCTTGATCGGTTGGCCAGTGTTGAAGGAATTGAATGGCTTCGGTTGATGTATGCGTATCCCGCCAAGTTCCCGTTGGAGGTTCTTGACGTTATTGCACGTCACCCGCACATCTGCAAATACATGGATATGCCGGTCCAGCATGTTGCAGATCCGGTATTGCGATCGATGCGGCGGGGGATTTCACAGCGTGCTTTGCGGGAATTGATCGAGATGATTCGGGATCGGGTGCCGGGGATTGCTCTTCGCACGACAGTGATCGTCGGTTATCCGAATGAGACAGAGAGGGAGTTCGAAGAGTTGCTCTCGTTTGTTCATGAGGCCAGGTTCGACCGCCTGGGGGTGTTCACATACTCACGTGAGGATGGAACGACGGCCGACCCGTTGCTTGATCCCGTGACCGCTGAAGAAAAAGAGCGCCGCAAAGCACTGGTGATGGAGGTGCAGCAGGAAATCTCTGCCGCCCACAATGAACATCTCCTGCATACCCGTCAGCGCGTGATCGTGGACCGCATGGAAGGCGATCAGTATGTAGGGCGGACGGAACGGGACGCACCTGAAATCGACAACGAAGTGTTCTTCAGTGCGGACAGGCATGTGGGCGTCGGGAGCTTTGTCGATGTTGACATTGCAGATACATCTGAGTATGATTTGTATGGCCGTCTCTGCTGAACGAGGGACGGCGCACGCGTTCTATTTCAAGGAGATCGTCATGAAGACGATGGGTTGGCTGCTGGGATGTTTCTGTTTTGCGCTTTCCATGCATGGTACTGTGCTGTCGCAGGTGGAGATTGCAGAGAGCTCGAGACAGAAAGAGGAAGAGGGGACCTACGACGTCGATGCTATCAGTTTTGCATCAAATACGCCGGGCATGAGCAGGCTGGATGTTTTCGTCCAGGTGGGCTACGAGAACCTCTCGTTCGTGAAGGAGGACGGTCGTTACTCTGCCTCCTATGAAATGACCATCGCGCTGCATGACTCCACCGGCAGGCTGGTAAGTGAGAAGCTCTGGACCGAAGACGTAAAGGCAAAGAGCTTCGACGAATCAGTCTCTTCTCAGGCGTACAGCCTCGCCCAGCGTGTTTTTGATGTCAGCCCCGGAAAGTACACAATCTCCTCCATCCTGCGCGATAACGAAACCAAGGACAGCAAACGTCTTCTCGAACAGATATCGATTCCTGACTACTCAACGCCCCCGTTTGCCCTGAGTGACATCATGCTCGTCAGCAAGCTCAGCTTGAGCGGTGAGAAGAAGGTGATCGTCCCCAACGTCAATCCCAATGTCGGCAACGTGCCCGATGCTTTCCACATCTTCTTCGAAACATACAATCGTCAGGGGACGGACTCGGTCAGGTTCATTGCAAACGTCCTGGATGGAAACAAGGTGGAGAAGTTGCAGGTGGAGCATCTGCAAAAGCTCCAGGATGGTCGAAACCAGGTTTTCATCCGGATCGACAACACGCAACTGCCGCTCGGGGATTATACAATATATGTTCGTGCCTTCCCTGCGCGTGATTCCGTTACCAGCGAATCCGCCAAAGGCGGGCTCGCCTCCACAAGCCGGGTTTTTTTCATCCGGTGGCAGGGGGTGCCGAAGGGAATCAAGGACCTCGATGTTGCCATCGACCAGTTACAATACATTGCCAAGGACAGCGAGCTCTCCTATATGCGAGAGGGTACCACGCCGGAGGAGAAACAGAAACGCTTCCTGGAATTCTGGAAAACGCGGGATCCCAATCCGAACACCGCGCGCAACGAAAAGATGAACGAGTACTATGCCAAGGTGGACTACGCCAACAA
>DASRUE010000183.1:0-2118 GCA_035687895.1 Bacteroidota bacterium
ACAAAACCATCCGACGGCTCCACGGCAAACCGTCTCGTATGGAATCTTTTCGTCGTCCCTGCCTGAACAACGTTGAAGTAGCAGGGGCAGTTCCCCTTGTTCCTTTCCATCAACTGGCGAAGCTGGATGATGGTGTTCTCCTGAATATCGCTCACATTGATGGAGAGAATAATACTTTTTGTAAACTTTTCTCTCACTTTCTCCATGGGATAAACTTCGTTCACAAGGATCTTCAGGGCGTCGCCATTCGCTTCTCCTTTGCCGATCACCATGACCATGGAGTCTGGGTGCAGAAATTGCTGGTACTTGGCAAAGGGATCGGAAAAGACAATGCACTCCGCCTTCCCGCTGAAGTCCTCGATCTCCACAAACGCCATTGTGTTTCCGCGCTTGTCGATCTTCTTTTTGACAGCAGCAACAATGCCACAGGCACGAGTCGTGACGCCATTCTTGAATTCGCCGAGGTCACCAAAATGGACATTCGCAAACTCATTGATCTCGTGCTCGAACTTGAGGAGCGGGTGGCCGGACACATAGAAGCCAAGGACTGTTTTTTCCCGCGTGAGTTTGTCGCTTTCGGACCATGGCGCGGTCCCGTTTAATGCCGGGTAGGATGGTCCCTGGCTCATGCGGGAATCGCCACCGGCGAACAGACTGGATTGACCGGTGATGGTCTCTGCCTGAAACGTCTGGCCAAATGTGGCCGCCCGTTCGATGTTCTCGAAGTACTGCGCCCGGTGCCCGCCCATCGAGTCGAATGCCCCGGCCTGGACAAGACTCTCGAGGCACTTTTTATTGACGAGACGAAGGTCAACCCGCCGGCTGAAATCGAAGATGTTCTCGAACTTCCCTTTCTCCGTCCTTGCCGCAATAACCGTATCGATGGCACTCTCACCGACGTTCTTAATGGCACAGAGTCCGAACCGAATATCGCCGCCGACCACAGTGAAATCCTTGCCGCTCTCGTTGACATCAGGAGGAAGGACGCGAATCCCCATCTTCCGGCAATCGTCGATCAGCTTCACAATCCGGTCGGTGTTGCCGATTTCCGAGGAGAGCGTTGCCGCCATGAACTCGGACGAGTAATGTGCCTTGAGATACGCCGTCTGGTACGCCAGCACCGAGTAGGCAACGCTGTGCGACTTGTTGAACCCGTAGGATGCAAACTTCTCGATCAAGTCAAAGATCTCGCCCGCAATGTTCTTCGCGGCTCCGGTATTCACAGCTCCTTCCACAAACTCTTTCTTGAGATCCGCCATGAGTCTCTTGTCCTTTTTTCCCATGGCACGACGCATCACATCGGCTTTGGCGAGGGTGAACCCTGCTACCTCGCTTGCGATCTTCATCACCTGTTCCTGGTAGACGATAACGCCGTACGTCTCCTTCAGCACCGACTCGAGCTTCGGATGGATGTAGGAGATTTGCTGGGTACCAAGCTTGCGTGCGATGAAGTCGCCGATCATCTCCATCGGACCGGGCCGGTAGAGGGCGTTCATGGCAACGAGATCACTGATCGAAGACGGGTGCAACTTCCTGAGCCAGTCCTGCATGCCGGAACTTTCAAACTGAAACACCCCAACCGTATCGCCGCGTGAAAACATCTCAAAGGTCCGGGCATCGTCTTCCGGGATCGCATCGATGTTGATGTCAACCCCATGATTCTGCTTGATCAAGAGGAGCGAGTTGTCCATCACGGAGAGAGTCCGCAGACCGAGGAAGTCCATCTTGAGAAGACCGGCCGTCTCAAGATCCTTCATGTTGTACTGCGTCATCATTTCAGTCTGGGGGGTCTTGAAGAGCGGCACGTAATCGCTGATCGCCCCGGGAGCAATCACCACACCTGCAGCGTGCATCCCCGCCCCACGGTTCATTCCCTCGAGTACAAGAGAAGCCTCGATAAGGGTCTTGATTTTCGGGTCGCTGCTTTCCTTCACCCATTTCAGATCGGGGATGGTCTCGAGCGCATCGGCAAGAGGTCTCACCTTGCCCAACTCGACAGGAATCTGTTTGGTGATGGAATCAATCGTACTGAGTGGAATCCCCAACACCCGCCCGACATCCTTAAGAACAGCCCGCGATGAAAGTGTCCCGAATGTGATAATCTGCGAGACAGAATCC
>DASRUE010000184.1:0-8303 GCA_035687895.1 Bacteroidota bacterium
TCCTGCCTGTACAGGGAGGGAGAACACCTCGGATGCCTTCTCCGCGCTCTCTTCCTTCTTGCGCAACACGCGTTCGGTGTAGATTCTCTTCCAGAGGGGATGACCCAGCTCAGCTTCAAGCGCCATGCTCGAAGCCTGCCGGAACGCCGAGAGAAATGCCTTCATGTCGGAAAACTCCGTCTTCCCCCGGACGATGAGAACGAGCCGGTCAGGAAGAAAGCAATATGCGTACGTATCAAACCTGTGCTTCCAGCAAACCTCCTGGAGAATGCCGAGGGATTTCAGAACGGGTGCCCCTTCAGTGAAAACCTTCCTCGACTTGAATGTGTAGAGCGTAATGAGATACCGGTGCATTCCCTTGTAATTGAACCGGTGGCTTACGGCATTCTTCCCTGCCGCCAGGTTCATTTCCGTCATTACCGCCATGCCGGTTCCTGTTCTCTGTGAAGATCGCTGTTTCCCGCCTGAAAGATACAAAGCCCCTCCATCAATGTACAGCAATGCCGTGCGACCAGGGCGTCCCTTTTCCCGTACAGGTGAGAAGTAGAAGAGAGGAAATGATTGATGAACGACAGAACCCCGCGCAAGCAGGGTTTGTTGTTGGACTCAGAGCTAACCAACCATCGAAGAAATCCCGCTGCGGATCATCATCACAGCAATACCGGCGAGCAGCAGCGCTGCAACTTTTGCAACTGCGCGGGAACCGGCCTGTCCGAGCACACTTGTGATCTGTTTTGATTGGGCAAACACAAACCAGACTATGAGCATATTGACCAGCAACGACGCGATCGTCCAGAGGTAGCCGTGGGAGTCGACGAGAAGAATGATTGTTGTGAGCGCGGCAGGCCCCATGATCAACGGGATGCCAATCGGAACGACACCAACAGAAGACTCCGCACTCCGTTTCCCTTCCTTGGAAAAAAGGAGATCGTTGACTGCAAGGACAAGGAGAACAATACCTCCTCCCACGCGAAAATCGTTCTCTGTGATACCGAGGAAGGAGAAGATCAGCTTGCCCACGGCGAGGAAGATAACCGAGATGACAAACGCCGTCATCGTCGCGTCCATCACCAGGCGCTGGCGCCGCCGCTCGTCCAGCCCTTCGGTCAGCGCCACAAAGAGTGGCAATACGCCGAACACGTCAATGGCCACGAAAAGTGGTATGAACGCGAGAAGGAATGTTTCCATGGAGCCCCTCTGGTTTTTGCTAGCGGAGAGTACTGGAGTGTGTGAACAACAGGTGTCGGGTGGGCTTCGGACCGATCTACTCCGTTACGCCAAGCTGCATAAGATTCTCACGGACCTTCCGGACTGTTTCTTCTTCACTGATGAGGAGCCGGGAGCCGGATGTCTTAACGGCAAACTCCAGCGGGTCGCGGCGGTATTTCAGCCAACGCCAGATATTGTATCCGAGACGATCCTGATCGTGCGGCTCGACCGTCGGGATGTTCTTGACACTGGCATAGGCGATATGCTCCAGACTTTCGCCCGGAGCGGGTTTCACTGTTGAAGGCGCTTTCGTGGTCATTGGAGTCTCTGTTCACATGAAGGATAACGACGGATCAATATACTCATTCACCCCGAAAAACAAAACAGAAGGATGCACACTGCCTCCCTGATCGCTCTGGCGTCAGCGATTGTTGGATCTATTTAACGATACCACTTTCTTCATGTCGCGGAACTCACTCGCTGTCATCTGGTAGAGATAAACGCCGCTGGGTACCTCTTGCCATCGCTCGCAGTCCCATCCCATATGATGATTGCCAGCGCCTTACACCTGAGCGACAAGGGTCCGGATTTCCTCGCCGTTCAGGTTAAACACCTTCACTGTGATGCATGTAGTCAAACAAGAAGGTGCGGGTTCATCCGCTGAGCCGGGGAGAGCGCCCGGGCGTGCAGCAATTCTCACCAGATCTGAAGCTGGTACCCGAGCATGAAATAGAAAAGGAAAGGCCCCTGCTGGATCGGGTTATTGGGCAGGTCACGTCCGAAATAAAAGCTCTTGCCAATCCCGAAAGACGCAGGCCCGATGGGGGTGTCCAGTGCAAGCTCGGCCCCGATTCCGTGGCGCAATGTGGCGAATTTGATCTCCTCCGGAATGACTGAAATATTCCCCAGGTCGTACCGGATTCGGAGGTAGGATTCAAAGAGAATCCGAAAGGGAAGTGCATAACGGTACTCAAAATTGATGAGCAAGAGTTGGCGTCCGCGTCGGTCGTCCTCCCGGGTGCCGAACATCAGCTCGCTCCCTCCCAGCCTGAACTGCTCACCCAGTGGCATCGTCCGGTCGGCGAAACCAATGGTGAATTTCGGATGAATCGTGTGTCGCGTCCCCCAGGTGCTATAACTTTCATACATGAACCGAAGCGCGTTATAACCCACCTCGCTGCCGAGCCCTTTGAACGCGAACTCGTATGAGATGTTCATTCCGATTCCGGAGGTGGCAAAGGGGTAGTTGTCCTTGCTGTCGATGACCGTTCCCATCCTGACCATGGAGAGCCGGTACCGCTCGTTAAGTGAGTCGGCATTCTCCAGGTTCTTGATTTTGACGTTCTGCAACGAGAGGTCGATGGAGGCATTCCCGAACCGTTCAAGCTGGCTGCCAAAGCTGAGCCGGGCTCCATACCTGACATCGCGGTACTCTCCCACCTGGTCGCGGTCCCACCGGTTCTCCGCGGTCATCGGTGCGTCGGCATAAACATAGCTGTCGAGGAGTCGGTAGAACGCGCTGACGTTGAATGTGAGATAGGTGTTGAACAACCGGTGCGCTTTGAATTCGAGTGTGAATTCTCTATTCCGGTTGCCACCGGCAAAGTTCAGCCCGAGTTCAGTACCGAGGCCTCGGAAGTTCTCGTCCCGAACGTCAATCGACCCTTGCAGGTTCCGCTCGTTGTCCACACGCAGCCCGAAGCGGACGAGCTGCGATGGGCGCTCACGCAACCGGATGGTCAGAATCGGTTCCCCCCCTTCATACGCAACCTCCAGGTAGACATACTCAAAGAGCGTTGTCCCGTTAATGCGGTTGATTCCTTCCGTGGCTTTGTCGATTTCAAACACATCACCTTCCTTCAAAGGAAACTCCCGGAGTACAAACGAGTCCTGCGTCCGCACCCCGCCCTCGACGCCAATCCGGTCGATCACACCTTCATTGATGAGAATATTGGCGGTGCCTGTTGATTCATCGAAGCTTGCGGAGTCGATCCGCGCCAGTGAATACCCGCGCGCACGATACAGGCGAAGGATGTTTTCCATTGCCGTTTCTGCCGTCCGATGGTTGGCGGGAGCCCCGATGAGATGAACAACCTCACCAAAGATTGCCTCTTTATTCAGCAGCCTGTTCCCTCTGAACATGACTGAGGTGACGCTGGGGTTTGTCCGGACGGTGTACACCACACGCGCCTGAGGAGAACCGGCCGAGTCGGCATGGCTACCGGGGGCATGCAGCAAGGGAATCACCTCCGCGTAGACATCGTCGAAGTCTCCCTGTTCATGGATTGCCAGAACATGTTCGCGAATCTGCCTGATAGTAAGCGAGCCTGCGGCAGCATCCCGACGAACAGCCTGCCAAAGCGAGTCGTGTGCATTCCCTCCGACCAGATCGACCACGGGTCGAATGACAACTTCATCGTCTCCCCTCCTGGCCTCGCTACGAATCTCTCCTATCAGCCGGCGGATCTCCGGAATCTTCTCCTCAGCAGCCTGCTCACCCATGGCGATGAGGGTATCAAGTCCTCTGAAGTCTGACGACAGATGGTTGCCAACTTCCGGAGTAATCACCACATCCGCCTGCTTCAACTGCATCTGGTTGGAAAGCTGCATCATAATGCCCATGATCTGGTCCGCCGTCTGCCAGGGGGCCTTCATCTCATTTGCTGTTCTCAGCCCGCTTGTTGAGTTCACGGCGATCACGATGTCGCAGCCAGCGTCTTTGGCAAGATCAACAGGGATGTTGCTTACCAGTCCCCCGTCCACAAGCTGCATCGAATCCCTCTCGATGGGGTTGAACAACAGGGGCACCGTTGCACTTGCGCGCAATGCTTCTGCAAGCGATCCTCCGCTGAGTATGATCCTCTTTCCGGAAATCAAATCAGTGGAAACAGCGCGGAACCGAATCTTCAAATCGTCGAAAGAAGGGTCGGGATGATAGAGCGACTGCAAGGTTTGCTTACTGAGGAAGTTCGTGAGCCGCTGGCCGGTGGAAACAGCGGAGGGGATCACAGGATCAAACCCTTCAAAGCGGACGACGAGGAAGCTCCTGTCGTCGGCCAGCTTCTGATCAACGAACAACTCCGTCCGTTTCGTTTCGTTGCTTAGTGAGAGCACCTCATCCCAATTCGTGGTCAACGCAAGCGTTTCGATTTCAGCCGTGGTATACCCGGATGCATAAAGCCCCCCGATGATGGCGCCAAGACTTGTGGCCGAGATGAAATCGATGGGGATATTGTTACGCTCGAATGCCTTCAGCACGCCGATTTGGGCTGCACCGCGCGCACCGCCACCACTCAAGACCAGTGCAACCTTCGGACGGACGGGAGAACGCTGGGGAAAGAAGCTCGTCCTGCGCGCAGTGGCTTGCTTGAGGTCAGGCCTTATGATGATCGGGTGCTGAGAGAAGAGGAGAACGGGAAGAAGCAACAGCAAGAGCAGAGGAGGACCGTAACGCCTATAAAGACTCCAGGACAAGTGTACCCACCGTGGGATTGGTTCTTCGTTGAAAAAAAGTATGGGTTTTAACGCGCAAAAGCAAGAATGATGAAGAATCCGTCTCGCGGCCGGGTTGCATCCACTCACTTTTTCCAGTACCTTTTCCGTGGACACCAGACGATGCCGGCGTCCCATCTCCGCCGATCGTCACCATTCAGTACTTGCATCAGGGTTCATGACGTTTCTCAATCCTCTCTTGTTGATTGGTCTGGTAGCGGCGGCGATCCCCATCATCATTCACCTCCTCAACCTTCGAAAACTCAAAACGGTCGAATTCAGCTCCCTGCGGTTCTTGAAGGAGTTGCAGAAGACAAAGATGCGGCGTGTAAAGATCCGGCAACTCCTGTTGCTCATTCTCCGGACTCTTCTTGTGATCGCCGTTGTCCTGGCGTTCTCGCGGCCAGCCATGAAGGGATCACTGGCAGGCATCCCCGCGGGGGGAACCACGAAAGCGCGCGCGACGATCGTCATCGTGCTGGATGATTCGCCAAGCATGGGGGTGCGAAACGAGCGTGGAATTCTTTTCTCCCAGGCGAAAGAAGGAGTCGGTCGCCTGCTCGACCTGGCTGAAGATGGCGATGAAGTCTATCTCATCCGGCTCTCAGAAGTTGGCCACAAGGAAATTTTCGTTCCCGCCTCATCAACTCGTGCGGTGCGGGATGCTGTGGAAAAGATGTCGCCATCCCTGATGACGACACCGTTCAGAAGTGCGCTGGGAGTCGCGGCAAAGGTTCTTGGAGAATCAAAGAATTTCAACCAGGAGGTGTATCTCGTCACCGACCTTCAGGCAACGCAGTTCATGGCACAAGATTCGGTTGACCTGTTTCACGAGCGTGTGCGGTTCTTCCTGATCGACATCGGGACCCGTCAGCCCGAGAACATTGGAATCAATCAAATCGTTGTGCACACACAGATCCTCACTCGGAACAAACCCGTGAGCATGCAGGCACATGTGCGCAACTTTGGTACAGTGCCTGTGCGCAATGGTGTCGCGAGCGTTTACCTTGATGGCGCGCGGGTCGTCCAGCAATCTGTGGATGTTGGAGCGGGAGGTTCGGCCTCAGCAACGTTCTCGATCATCCCCCGGCGACGTGGGATCATCCAGGGGTACGTCCAGCTTGAGGATGATGCATTCGAGCCGGACAATACCCGGTACTTTGTACTCAACGTACCGGATAACATCAACGTTCTCATGGCTGGAGCGGCCCAACAGGATACGCGACTCCCGGCGCTTGCGTTGACACTTCTCGGAGACTCGAGCATTGCCGGGCTATTCAATGTCCGACAGATTGATGTCTCGCAATTGTCCGCCACCGATCTCAGCAGGTTCAATGTCCTCGCATTCTGCAATGTTCCGCAGTTCGCGACTTCAGTTGCGGACCGGATCGCACAGTTCGTGCACGCAGGCGGCGGGCTTCTTTTGTTTCCGGGCAAAGACTCCGACATTGGCAATTACAACGAGGTGTTGTTTCCGCGGCTCGGAATCCTGCCCGCCCGCCCTCCGGCAGGAATCGCGTTGCCGACAGAGAATGAGACAACCGGGTTTCTCTCATTCGACAGGGTTGATTTTGCACACCCGTTGTTTGCAGGACTGTTTGAGCAATCCTCCACCGCTCGGAATGCAGCCACCCCAGCTGCGATCGAATCGCCTCACATCTTCGACGCGATCGTCCCACAAGCGGGGCGGGATGGGCAGACAATCATCAGTCTTTCGAATGGCGCAGGGTTCCTGACCGAATACCGGACCGGTATGGGACGCGTTCTTCTTTTTTCAGTTGATGCAGGGCTCGCCTGGTCTGACTTCCCCCGCAAAGGATTGTTTGCCCCGCTTCTTCATCGGTCGGTGGTCTATCTCGGTACGCGCGACCAGAACATCACTCCTGTGGTGGTCGGAGAAAAACTCACGGTTGCTGCCCGGCTGAAAGCAGCCGGGCAACGTGACACATATGTGTTCACCTCACCGTCGGGCATCGATGAGCGGATCGTGCCGGCGGTACGGGCAACATCGGGGATGGCAACATTTGAATCGTCCAACATCACTGAGTCAGGAATCTACCAACTGCAGTACTACCCATCAGGTCAGAAGGGTGAAGTGGTCGCCGCAGTTGCAGTGAACACGGACCCGGCGGAATCCGATCTTCGGCGCGCAACAGACGAACAGCTTGATGCTTTCTGGGGAACGATCGGAGTAACCCCGTCGCAAGCACAACGCCTCGCTGTCACGGAGAAGATCGATACCGTGGTGCTGCAATCGCGGTTCGGCGTGGAACTGTGGAAGTATCTGATAGGGTTTGCGATAGGTCTTGCGCTCGCGGAGATGGCAATCGGTCGTGAGCAGAAATCATCAACACCATCGAGGGAGAGTTCTCGTGCAGTTGAATGAGACAACACGGAAAGAGCGAGCAATCCTGGTGGGTGTTACCGTTGGAAGGGTGGCGCGGGTGCGGGTGGAAGAGTACCTCGAAGAACTTGCACTGCTGGCGGAATCCGCCGGTGCGCTCGTCATTCACCGGCTTATCCAGGAGCGTCATGCCATCGACGCGGCATTTTTCATCGGCAGCGGGAAGGCCGACGAATTAAGTTATCTGGTGGATCAAGACAAGATCGACCTAGTGATCTTCGACGACGACCTGACGTCTGTTCAGGTACGCAACCTGGAGAAAATCATCAAGTGCAAGATCATTGACCGGAGCGGCATGATTCTCGATATCTTCGCTTCGCGCGCACGGACCAGCGAGGCAAAGACCCAGGTCGAGCTCGCCCAGCTCCAGTACATGCTACCGCGCTTGACACGACAGTGGACTCATCTTTCAAAGCAATTCGGCGGGATTGGCACCAAGGGACCTGGTGAGACCCAGATTGAGACGGACCGGCGCGCCATACGGGCCAAGATCAGCCATTTGCACGCGAAACTCCGTCGCATCAACAAGGAGCGGGCCGTGCAGCGGAAAGGGCGGACGAAGTTTCCCCGCATCGCGCTTGTTGGCTATACGAACGTCGGAAAATCAACTCTCCTCAACTGGTTCGCGCACGCCGACGTTCTGGTAGAAGACCGACTCTTCGCCACACTTGATTCCACCGTCCGGCAGGTGGACCTGTCTCCCGCGCATCGGATCCTCCTGTCCGACACCGTGGGCTTCATCCGGAAACTCCCTCACAACCTCGTTGCATCCTTTAAGAGCACGCTGGAGGAAGTGACGGAAGCAGATATCCTTCTCCACGTTGTCGACGTGAGCCATCCGTTGTTCGAGGAACAAATCGCAATCGTGAACGAGACGTTGGAGGAGATCGGTGCGACCGGTAAGCCGACCATTATGGTCTTCAACAAGATCGACCGGCTTGAAACGCGTACCATCTTCACGTACTTGCAGGGAAATCACGAGAATGCAGTATTTGTATCCGCAGCCCGCAGCATCAACATGAAGTCGCTCGAAGACAAGATCATCGAGCTGCTGGACACAGGCATTGAGGAGCAGACAATGACCTTCGGCCAGGATGACTACCAGATCATCTCGCAAATCCACGACATGGCGGAAATCCTTGAGAAAAAATATGAGGGGGATGAGATTACAATTCGTTTCAGAATGAACCGGATGCAC
>DASRUE010000185.1:0-4482 GCA_035687895.1 Bacteroidota bacterium
GCGCCGGGTGTTGGTGTTGAACTCCCATTAGGTAGCGGCAGCACGAAGCTCGATGTGTCCATTCGCTACGACGGCATCGCCACCAGCGGCAGCAGCTCAGGGAGTCTTGGTGCGCGTGTTGGCATCAACTTCCCGCTTGGCAGCTAGGTCGACGTTCATTTATTCAAAAGGAAGCCTCCGGGCTTCCTTTTTTTGTTTCGACCCTGATATCCGTTAACTATGCATTCGTTTGCACTTATCTGCGCCTTCCTCTTTGCATTCTCAGGCGGACTTGGCCTGCAGGACACTCTCCTCCATTTAACTACCTCTGATTCCCTCGGGCATAGAGATTCCCTCGCCTTTGTTGCGCCGCAAGATAGCGTGATTCTTCTTTTTGGGGGAGACTGCCTCCTCACAGACCACTATCTTGCCAGCGTGGGAGATGATGTGTCATGGGCGTTTCGCGATTTCGATATCCTCCGTCGTGCCGACGTTGCCGTGGTCAATCTGGAATGTCCGGTGACTACACGGGGAACCCGAATGCCGAAGCCATTCAATTTTCGAATGCAACCGCGGCATCTCTCGGCGCTACGCTTCGCTGGGATCGACATCGTCAACATGGCAAACAATCACATTTTTGATTACGACAGGGTCGGACTTTTCGATACAATTTCGTATCTTGATTCAGTGGGCATCAAGCACGTTGGTGCAGGACGGGTGGCGGCCGAGGCGCATCGGCCCGTGATCATCGAGACCAAAGAAGGACGCGTCGCATTCCTTGGATATTACGGTGGGGGGGAGGCACCCGCTGCCGGCAGGAGAACGCCCGGTGTTGCACGACGTGAACTTTCATTGATCCAACGGGACGTTGAACACGCCAGGATTGTCGAGCATGCCGACTATATTGTGGTCAACCTGCATTGGGGGAACGAGAAAGCTGCCATCCCTGATCAATGGCAACAAGAACTTGCCCATGGCATCATCGATGCCGGTGCAAATGCCGTGATCGGACATCATCCGCACGTGCTGCAGGGCGTCGAGGAGTACGGGGATGGCGTCATAGCATACTCTCTTGGAAATTTCATCTTTGGCGGTAACAGCCGGAGCTCGTACGATACGGCACTTTTTGAGATTGTCTTGAACGAGAAAGGCGCGCATCACAGAATAGTTCCTGTGCAGGTCACGAACTGGCAGGCACGAGAACTCACTGGTGCGACAGCCGATAGCCTGATCGAGTATGTTCAGAGTCTTTCAACAGTATTTGCAGACAGCATCTTTCACAAGCCGGAGACAAAATGAAATCACGCGGTGCACTTATTGCCCTTGGCGTCGTCGGTGCCATTATCGTGTTTGCCCTTGGCCTGTTCCTTTGGGGGGTCGGGGTGTACAACTCTCTTGTCGGACTTGATGAAGGGGTTCAATCCGCTTGGAGTCAGGTGGAGAGTCAGTATCAGCGAAGGGCCGACCTGATTCCGAATCTTGTTTCCACCGTGAAGGGTTTTGCTGCGCAGGAAAAAGAGGTGCTTCTCGGCGTTACCGAGGCAAGGGCAAAGGTCGGTCAAATAACCGTCACGAAAGAAGTGTTGGAGGATGCAGACGCGTTTGCCAGGTTCCAAGCCGCGCAGGATCAATTCTCTTCTGCAATCTCACGACTCCTTGCAGTTGCAGAGAACTACCCCACGCTGAAATCCAACGAGAATTTTCTAGCTCTCCAGAACCAGCTGGAAGGAACGGAAAACCGCATTGCAGTCGAACGGCGTCGGTACAACGAAGTAGTGCAGGGCTTCAACACCATGCTGCGTAGGTTCCCCGGCTCACTGGTCGCATCGTTCACAGGGTTCAGAGAGAAGCAGTACTTCAAATCGAAGGAAGGTGCGGAGAATGTACCGGAAGTGAAGTTCTGATGTTCTTGCAGCGTTACGCGTGGTGCACGCTATGCCTGCTCCTGACTGTTTCCATTCGCACCTTCGGTCAGGAGTCAGAAGTCCCGAACTTGACCAGAAGGGTAACGGACCTTAGCAACACGCTTACATCAGCCGAACTAGATGCACTGGAGCAGAGGCTTGCGACATTTGAGCAGGCAACCTCCTCGCAGGTGGTGGTGGTGATGCTTCCAGAGCTTGGGCGAGAAAGCATCGAGGACGTCTCCATACGTCTCGCTGAGCGGAATCTCATCGGGCAAAAGGGGAGAGACAACGGGGTTCTCCTTCTTATCGCGAAGAATGACAGGCGGGTGAGGATCGAGGTGGGGTATGGTCTCGAAGGTGTCTTGACGGACGCTCTCTCCGGACAGATCATTCGCAACGAAATCGCTCCACACTTCAAACTGGGACAGTATTACGAGGGCATCGTGGCTGGAGTTGAGGCGATCATGCAGGCCACACGCAATGAGTATCAAGCGAACTCCAAGCAAGGCGATGATGGGGCAAACGGACTAAACCCGCTTGTGATTTTGTTTCTCATTCTCCTTTTCGGGTTTCTACGGGCAGGAGGCAGAAGGCGGCGTGCGTTGCTGGGTGGAATGGGTCCGATTTTCCACGGAGGCGGATGGGGAGGGTCAGGCGGGTTGGGTGGAGGCTTCCGCGGAGGTGGGGGATCCTTCGGAGGTGGCGGATCAAGTGGAAGCTGGTAAGCTAATGGATTACTGAACACGTACCGAATGCGACACCAAGAAAGAACTGGTCAGATTACATCCCTTCATGACATTCTTCAGTTAGTACGCGGGCACGCATCCGTCACCGTGTCGTTTGGCTCGAACCGACTCCTTCGGGCGTGTGAAGTACCGATTCTTGGAAATCTCGCCGCGAGGAAATCTCTTCTCATTTCATCCCATGTTCCCCAAACGAACGCGTTGAATCGCATTCCGCTGGAGATGATGCGTTCATCCGAACATGCCGTCAGGGAAGTAAAGGCACGGCTTCGGACGGCGAAAACAGGGACCATGCTCGTCATCGATACGCGGATGGACGGTATTTCGGGGATTGTGAGTGTACCCAAACAGATCAAGTTCCTTGACGAGCTCATGGCTGTCGTTGGAAAGTGGAGGGGACCGTCTCTGTGGGTCTGTGTGGAGGAAACGCTGCCGCCGGAAGTTCTTTCGCGATTGAAATCCTCATCGGATTACTACCTCTCGGTCTCATCTCAACTGCATCACATTCAAGCGCAATTCCTCGCTGGACGAGATGTCATCAACCCTTCGTTCTTCCGACCGCACGAGCTCCGCATCACCTCCGATAACATGGTGCTGACACCACTGGCAGTTCTCCCTGCCGAGGACCAGCGCGATTCCTCTGTACCTGCTCAAGCGATAACCCTTCTCCAAGAGAAATATCGGCAGGTCTTCGAATCCGCCAACGACGGTATTGTCATATTCAGCATTAGTGGAACATATCGGGAAGTCAACAAGAAGGCGTGTGACATCCTTGGGTACAGCAGCGAGGAGTTGGCGTCGCTGCCCTTGAAGGCGCTTCTCTTGCCGGAATCAGGGTATAAGGCCCGTCGCGCCCTTGTGCTGTTGAAGAAGAAGAAGAAATTTGTTGGGGAAGGAAGTGTCGTTAGGCGGAACGGTAAGCGTGCGGAAATTGGCGTAAGCGTTTCACACCTGAGCGATGATCTCTTCATCGCCATTCTTAGGGATATTACCGAATCGAAACGGATTGATGCCCAACTCAAGCAATCGGAAGAACTCTACCGGGGTCTCATCGACGCGGAACCCATTCCACGTGCCGTGTTTGTCGGAAGCAAACTTGTGCTGAGTAACCGATCATTCCTCAAGTATTTCAACTGGCTCAAGCCCGAATCGACCGACACAATTACGTTGACCGACGTCTTCGGAAGGAGGAATGCCGATTTCCTGAAGGACATTCGGTCTTTGCAGGAATCGCCCGACGTCCGGGTGGACGTTCTCAAGAAAGAAGTTGCTGTCGCTGCTCCCTCAAAGGAATCTCTCGAATTTGAGATCTCTGTTGCCCGGACGACTTTCCGCGGCAAGGCAGGACTTCAGTTTGCGTTCGTCGACATTGCGGGGCGAAAACACCTTGTCCGCCAACTGGAGGAGTCCGAGGGAAAGTACAGGCATTTGATTGAGAGTTCGATCGACGCTGTTTCGCTTGCCCAGGAGGAGGTGTTCATTTTCGTAAACCAGGGTTTCCTTCGCATGTTCGGGTATGAATCCCCGGAACAAGTTCTTGGCAAACCGATTTCCATGGTTGCAGCCGGAAAGGACAAGAAGGCGATCCTTGAACGAAGCGAAAAGCGGCGGTCCGGCGAGAACGTTCCCGCACTCTACGAATATGTAGGCCTGAGGAAAGATGGGACACGATTCGACGTGGAGGTTCAAGTAGCGATCATGGCAATGGGAGGAAAGCCCACCGCCATTGCGTATCACCGCGATATCACGGAGAGAAAGAAATCCGAGGAAGATCTCCGCAGGAAGACCCGCGGTCTGGAAATCATGAGGGAAATTTCTCTTTCCGTGAACCAGTCCATTGAGCTGGACAACGT
>DASRUE010000186.1:0-10881 GCA_035687895.1 Bacteroidota bacterium
GAAATGCCTTTGACTACAACCGCGATCCGTATGGCGTCATCTACGTGATCCACAGGCTGGACCGGGAGACAGGTAAGACGCAACGGTTTGTCACCGGAAACGGTGGCTCCGTCCGACCACAGATCTCACCCGATGGGAAAATGCTCGCGTTCGTCCGGCGTGTGCGGCTGAATTCCGTTCTTTACCTCCGCAACATCGAAACAGGCGAGGAGTGGCCAATCTACGACAAGCTCAACCGTGACGCACAGGAGACATGGGCGATCTTCGGATTACACCCTGGATTCTCATGGACACCCGACGGGACGTTCATCGTCATTTCCGCCAGGGGGAAGATCTGGAAAGTGAATGTCTCCACCAAAGAGGCAACGCCGATTCCGTTCAAGGCAAATGTCAGGCAGACAGTGACCGATGCGCTACGATTCAAGCAGCAGGTTGCACCGGATAAATTCAATGTGAAAATGCTCCGCTGGGTCACCACCTCACCGGACGGAAAGTCCGTCATCTATAACGCGCTTGGCCGTCTGTGGACGAAGTCACTTCCCCATGGCGAATCAAGGCGACTCACGAGCGATGATCATTTCGAGTTCTATCCCTCTTTCTCCCCGGACGGCAAGTGGATTATCTACACAACATGGACTGACGCAAGCAAGGGATCGATCTACAAAGTGAAATCTTCCGGCGGCAAAGGAATGAAGCTAACATCCGTGAAGGGGACATACACCGAGCCTTCGTTCTCTCGGGACGGACAACGGATTGTGTTCGTGAAGCAGGGTGGCGACTTCCTACGCGGGCAAACGTACAGTACCGAGCCGGGTATCTACTGGATGCCGGGTGAAGGAGGCGCTGCTACACTTGTCACCGAAGAGGGCTCCAGCCCGATGTTTAATCGGAAGGGGGACCGTGTTTTCCTCACGTCGAACGAAGGAGAGAAGACCGCGTTGATTAGTGTGGATCTCACTGGTGGCAAACGTCGCGTCCATCTCACCTCCGACAACGCACAGCAAATTATCCCCTCCCCCGACGAGCAATGGGTAGCGTTCACCGAGCGCTACAATTCTTACATCGCCACACTCCCCATGACGGGTCAGGCGGTTCAGATCGGGCCGAGCACGACGGATTTCCCTGTCAAACGAATCACCCGTGACGCAGGGATGTACCTTCATTGGTCACCCGACAGCAAAACGGTGTATTGGTCGCTCGGGCCGGAGCTTTATTCGCGCTCACTGGCAAATACATTCAAGTTCGTTGATGGAGCAAAAGACAGTGTGCAGGAAAAACCGGACACGGTCGGAACCTCCATCGGGTTCAAGGGAGTAACCGACAAGCCTATGGGAAGCGTCGCACTTGTTGGTGCAACAGTGATCACGATGAAGGGCGATGAGGTTCTTCAGAACGCCACCATCCTGGTCGAACAGAACCGCATCAAAGCCATCGGTACGGCACAGACGGTGCGAGTCCCGTCCGGCACGAAGACGGTAGATGTAACCGGCACATGTATTATGCCGGGGATGATTGACGTGCATGCCCATGGTCGTGCGGGCAGTATCGGTATTACGCCGCAACAGAATTGGGCCTTCTACGCAAACGTCGCCTACGGTGTCACAACCGAGCACGACCCGTCAAACGATACCGAGGAGATCTTCGCCAGCTCTGAGATGATCAAGGCCGGGGTTGTGGTGGGTCCACGCCTGTATTCCACGGGGACAATTCTCTATGGCGCAGAGGGAAGTTATAAAGCAGTGGTGGATAATCTGGATGATGCGAAATCACACTTGCGGCGCTTAAAGGCAGTCGGGGCTTTTAGCGTGAAGAGTTACAATCAACCGCGGCGCGACCAGCGGCAGCAGATCATCGAGGCTGGACGCGAGTTGCAGATGATGGTTGTTCCGGAAGGCGCTTCAACCTTCTACTGGAACATGACCATGATCCTCGACGGACATACTGGCATCGAACACTCGCTTCCTGTGTCGCCGTTGTACAAGGACGCCATTACCCTCTTCTCGAAGAGTAAAACCGGCTACACGCCTACCTTCGTGGTCAGCTACGGCGGATTGATGGGCGAGAACTACTGGTACGCAAACACGAAAGTTTGGGAGAACCAGCGGTTGCTGACCTATGTCCCCCGCACGATCGTCGATGCACGGTCACGGCGGAGAACGCTCGCCAACGAGGATGATTGGAACCATATCGAGAATGCAAAGGCCGCCCGTGCCATCGTGGAGGCCGGCGGCAAAGCACAGATTGGCGCACATGGTCAGCTGCAAGGACTCGGCGCGCATTGGGAACTCTGGAGTTTTGTCCAGGGTGGCATGACTCCGATGGACGCCATTCGCTGCGCCACGCTCTACGGTGCGCAGTACATCGGGTTGGACGACGACCTCGGCTCACTGGAACCCGGAAAACTGGCCGACCTGATCGTGATGGAGAAGAATCCTCTGGAGAATATCCGGAATAGTGAGTCAATCCGCTACGTCATGCTGAACGGAAGGCTCTACGATGCTGCAACGATGAATGAAGTGGGAACCAGAACGGCGCGGCGCGCACCATTCTTCTGGGAGGGAGGAAAGGACCCAGGTGCAGAGAGCTTGGAAATGGAAATGGATTTGGATTGACGAAGTTTGCGGGACACGCATTTGTGCAATCGCATGGTCCCCAGGTAGTCCCATCTGACGAGAAGCATCCTCTTCCTCTGCATTATGGGATGATCTTCAATTTCCCGCTCCACCGTGCAACGCGCTGCGCGAGAATTTGATTTCTTTCATCCGGCGGCAGTGAAGCCACCTCAACTTCGTCGTGAACGCCCAGTACGTCACCGATGAAGTATCCCACAGCAACGCCGGAGAGCAGGCCGATGCCAATGCTGGCAGCTTTCCGATCCTCGTTACCATTATTGCCGGCAGTCCCCCCAATCATACCACCCATCATTGTGAGTGTAATCAGGACAGGATTGTAATCATAAGAAAGTGTTCTGATGCTGCCCATGCTCAACCATGAAACTGTGCCGGTCGACGTCGACACAACGAGAGAGTCTTTCCAAATGCTGTCAGGATGCACTTCGGACAACTCCTTCCCACCCATGAGAGAGACTGTCCACTCGTAGTGCTGCGACAGGCCAATATCAACAAAGACGAGAAAGAGGAAGGTGATCAGGAGGGTTTTCATTGTTGGATCGTGCTCGCGTTCATTTCAACCATTTTCGATCAAACTCCCTCCGGTTACGGAGCGTCCTCTCTTTCATGTCCTCGGCACTCTCGATCGGCGTCTCATCGAGCAACACCAGCCTGCGTGCCAGAATCGTCCGAGCGGTGGTTGGGCACCACGAAAGAATCCCTCCGTCCGCTCGCTATAATACTACAGCGCAACACTTTCGTAGTAAGTGGTGATCGGCCCGAAGAGGTCGTCCGGATGGCCCATTGCGTCTAGCACTTGCTCCTCGGTCATGCCCTCCTCGAGAAACGTCAGCTGGCTCTTCACCAATCCAAAACCGCAGCCTTGCAGTAGGACCATTAGGACTGAGAGTAACAGCATCTGCCACGATCTTCTCACCGGCCCTCCTGTTGAGGGTCGGGTTCAGCCTTTTGTTTGACGACTGTACTATACGAGCCCTCTATCGCACCGTGGGCTTCAACACTGCGCACATTCCGCCTATGATTTGCCATTGTCCCTTGACTTTCATCCAGGTGTGCGTAAACTTCAGGAGTTCGCCCTCACCGGTAATCCTTCCATCCGGATACTCGTAGACGAGGGGTGTCGCATAGTGGACGACCGCCACCTCACCGAAGTACTGAACAGCCTCACGGCGCAATTCATAGGTAACCTTGATGCCTTTGTCCCGAATCTCACGCACCCAACCTCCGATATTCGCTTTCCGGGATGGTTGCAGTGTACTACAAGGCCAGCCTACGAAGTCTTCATGCCATAAGCTGATGTACTTATCCACCTCGCCCGCCTTCACGTAGCGCCAGTACGCTTCCTCCATCTCCCACACGACGTCTTCCTGCGCGACCGCCACGGAGGCGACCAGTCCAACTGCCGACCATAGCACGATGGCCGAACGAAACAACATTGAAAGATCTCTCCGTTTGCATTCCACAAGCATGCTACCTCCTTACGTTAGGAAAATGTCCCTTTGATGCCGGAGCGACTGGTTTTGCCATGTGCCCCGTCGCTCGCATCAGGCTCCACAGTTATTACAACATTTCCTGTTTTTTCCCCTCTTTCAACATACCTGTAAGCCTCGACAATTTGTTTCAGCGGGTATTGTCTATCAATGACCGCTTTGTACTTTCCAGCCTCGATGAGCTCTTTAAAAAAACCTACGTCTTCCTTACTGTCTTTTGGAATTGGAAACATGACCTTTTTACTGCCGATTTTTGTAGTCCATAGTGCTAAGAATGGATTCTGTGCTAGGAAACCCAGGTCAGTTGAAAAATAAACGCCACCTCTCTTCATCAAATTCTTACAACGGAAAAACGAACTCTTACCAACCGCATCAAAAACAAAATCATAAGTCTGACCGTTCTTAGTAAAATCATCTTTTGTGTAGTCAATTACTTCATCGGCTCCCAGAGATTTTATCAGTTCTAAGTTCTTTGTATTACACACTGCTGTAACGCATGCCCCATAATACTTAGCAAGCTGCACACCTGCACTACCTATGGATCCAGAGGCTCCATTGATAAGGATTTTTTGTCCCTTCTGAAGGTCCATTTTTCTTATGTAGTTGAAAGCGAGCATTGCCCCATCGCAGACTGCGGCAGCTTCTTCATAGTTCATATTGGCTGGTTTTGTTACGATTGAGGCTGCTTCAGGTAGGCATATGTACTCAGCATGTGCACCAAAATTGTCACCAGTCAGTCCAAAAACCTGGTCGCCCTTTTTGAATTGTTTGACATCTTTGCCTACTGCTTCAACTTCTCCAGCCAGCTCACTCCCTAATATCGTTCTTTTGGGCTTAAAGAGACCATTGACCAATCTGATAATAAGAGGATATTCAGGTTTTCGAAATCCGCAGTCCGTTCGGTTTACTGTTGTCGCATATACCTTGATTAGTACTTCATTGTCCTTGGGAGTAGGTTTTTCTACCTCTTTGAGCTGAAGAACTTCCGGTGGTCCGTATTTTGTGTATACGATCGCTTTCATGGGTCGCCTTCAAGACTGGTTTGGTGAAGTTCACGCAATCTATCCTATAAGTTTGCAAAACCTAACGGACCGCGGCTCCGCCTTCAGCGGCGAATCGCTTACAGTGGTCACGTAAGCTGCCTGCCCCTGCCTGCGCTGCCGCTTCGGCAGGCAGGCGCCTCTGATAATTCTCTGAGGCAGGCTCGCCTCAGTCCTTCGGACGTCGGCGAGCAGGCGGGCGGAGTAGAATGTCTCGGCTTGTGCCACGCCGAGCGTTAGCTATGATAAATTCATTCATGCGTGGTGGCATTAACATTCGCCGACGCCTGCCCGCATAGTAGAACCGGTCATTTCGTCCCCAAAAGATATCACTCGTGTTACCGAAATGCTGAAGAACTACACGGCAGGCAGGCGTCAGCAAGCTTGTTGAGTCCCGCTGTTATTGAGCGGGACGAAACCCGCCATCTTTATGGCGGGAGCCGCTTGTCGGGTGGCGACGCTCACTTCTTAGCTGGCAACCTAAACAGGAATGGGTACGACACCCAAACTGCAACAGGTTCATTATTCAAATATGCCGGAGTAAATACAAATTGCTTTGCAGCCTCGATCGCCGGCTCGTTGAAGATCTCGGCGTCACTTTTCAACACAACAACCTTCCGGGCTTTCCCTTCCTTGTCAACCCAGATCTTCACGATGACCTTGCCCTCAAGATGTGCACGCTT
Source organism: Bacteroidota bacterium (assembly GCA_035687895.1). Classification (GTDB taxonomy): domain Bacteria; phylum Bacteroidota; class Ignavibacteria; order UBA10030; family UBA6906; genus JAERML01. The sequence continues at coordinate 5,844 of DASRUE010000186.1, forward strand.
TGCAGGTTCCGGGTACGTGGGCTCGACCTTCTTTACGATCTGAGGCTCCTTGTCTAATGGAACGACGTCCGCATCGTCATAGTACTTAGGAATCAACTTGAAACCTGCAGTGTCCTTCTCCTGGTTGTATTTTGGGAGGAGTTTGAATGTGTTATCCTTCCTCGGAACGTACTTTGGGCTTGACTTGGATTTGAGCGTATCCCTCGGGGAGTCTTGCTGAAGTCGACCACTTAATGCGGATTGCACTTGAACGAGATGTGCTATGCAAATGCTGATTACCAGCCATACCGAAAAGTGAGTAAGCGTTTTCATGTTTCCTCCAACGACTGACTTTGTTGCCGCCAAACGGACCGCGGCTCCGCCTGTCTGGGTCGCGATGCTGCGGACTACATTCTCATTTCCATCACTTCTGCGATATCAACTGTGCCGTGTTTCAAGGTGCGGGCACCTCTTAACCATTTCAAGAGCAGCATCCATGCTGTCGGCTCTCACTATAGAAAACCCTGTCAAGCGACTCGATCCGCCACCATCTGATACACCGCCGGAGCTTACGGTCTTGGGTTTTCCCAAGGGGGTGCCGGGGTTGACCAAGGCATCGCCAAGGTTGCCGACCCAGGCCATAAATTTCTCCTTATATTTCACTCCCTCCTCAGGGCTCTTAAACTTTGGCTCACCGTAATAGGCAAAGGCGTAGTTAGACATGAATTCTCCTCCTGTTTTTTATATGAATTTGAATTCCTCTCCTACCGAAGATGCGCCACCAACGTTTGAGTTCAGCGGACGCCGAAGGCCATCCGCTGCAACGACGGGCTAGGCCACTTCAGTTCCAAGCCATAGTGGCGGCCTTGTCCATTCATGACTGCATGATCCGTGCGGTACCAGAGACGCGGATCGAGCTGCCGGGCGATGGTGGAATTTCGGCCCGTAGGCGAGAGCGCATGCCCATGTCTTCGCCCTGCACGACATCAATGACGCCCCCGTGAGGCCACGCGATGTCACGCAGGTAACCAGCAAAAGCAGCCGTCGCAGCGCCAGTTGCTGGATCTTCGTAGACGCCGCCGGACGCGAACGGGTTGCGTGTGTGGAACAATTGCGGAGTCTCAGCGTGGGCAAGGAGGATGGTTACCAAGCCCTCTCGTTTCATCAGGCTACGGCCGGCATTCAAGTCGTACCTCATCGAGGCAAGTGCTTCGCGGGTTCTCAGGACCAGTATCAGATGGTCTGCTCCGCCATTGGCAAGCGCCGGCGGAATTCTGGGGTCAAGATCATCATGTGTGTAGCCGAACAGGGCGATGACGGCGGACACGAGTTGAGCCGGAGCCGGCATGCTGCGGGTGGGTGGAGACTGCAGCGCAGCGGAAATGACGCCTCCATTTCGGCGGCCTTCAACCGTGATGTTTGCCTGATTGAGGGTCAAGGCGAACACACCGTCGCCATGCCTAAGCGCAAGAGCTGCGCCCAGCGCAATCGTTGCATGACCACAGAATGGCACTTCGGATTCCGGCGAGAAATAGCGCACTCGCCAGCCAGTTCCGGTCGAAACGGCAAAAGCCGTTTCGGAGAATCCAACCTCCGCTGCGATTCGCTGCATCTCAGAGTCGGCGGGAAGTTCCTCAGAAATCAAAACGCCAGCGGGATTGCCTCCGGTATCCCCATCAGAGAACGCAGCAATTCTTAGGATATTCATCTTTCTCCTTATGAAGTGACGGGATTAATGTTCGATTTGCCCCAACCACTCTTTCTGTGAAATAACCCACTCGGCTAGCATGCGCGGCCTAACGGACCGCGGCTATGATGGTCATGTATGAACCGGTTTGGTAATCAAGTGAATCCACCAAACCACCATCAAGCGTGTACTTTCTGAGCCCGGAGAAATCCCTGTGAATGTACAGATACCCATCATAGACGTCCATTCCACCAATTCTGTCATATTGAATACCGGTGCCTGGAATCGTGAGATCAACCGCATTAAGAACCGAATTGAATCGACGGATTTGTCTGTGGTCAACATCGCATCTCTATCCTCTTGATTTTTTCCTTTCTAAAGAGGTTAGGCAGCACATGGAGTGACCACGCTGTACCGCCAACGTTACTGAATGAAGAAAGGCCTACTTACTAACTCTTGTGTTTCTGATCCATTGTCCTTGACGAGATAAGGAAGCCGAAGTCGGTACGTTCCACGTTCGTTAACGCGAAGACTGTCGATGTATAGTCTCTGACGTTCAACGAATACCAACCGACTCGGGCACATCAACTCATCACATGGACCTCGATCTATGTGAACAACCCATCTACCATTCTCAAAACGATCAACATAGAATTGAACATCGGAGCAACACGTTGGAACATAAATTGTCTGCCCAGACGGGTTACTAACGACATAGTTGATGTGCTCATCAAGTGCGTAGCTTGCTTTGTCAGTGCTGACCGTGGGAGCCAAAACAGGTTCGCTGCCCTTGTCGTGGCAGCCGCTGTTGAGGGAGATTACTATGGCTGCGACGACCAAAGTATCGAATGCACGCATGTGGATTCCTCCTTTCGTTTTCATCAGAACTCTTTGTGCTGCCTAACGATTAAGTTGAGTTGCGCTTGGGGCAGCGCCAAACTTTGCAAAAGCGAAACCCTGACAAGCTGGCAACACACTTTGAAAAGGCCACAGCCCCAAGCGTCAACTTGAACGACTTGTTAGCCCTGATTATGAGCATTACAGGTAATATTAGAGGTTGATGGTGTTGTTAGCTTTTTCGTACATAAACGGCTGCAATGAGTGGACTGACAATTGTATACTGCACCAACATAAAAGCAGACTCGATGAGCAAAAATCCAGTGACTGATGCCATTTGATGTTTTGCGCTTACCGCAAGAACCAAGAAGCTCCATGCTAACGGATATGCTAACAAAGCAAATTTCAGAGCACCTCTTAGGATGGATTCACCAGAAAAAAGGCGCTCATAAACGACCGACCATATGATTCCCTGTATGAGCATGGATGCGATTCCAAAGGGAATGATGATGTCTTCTCGGTACACGTTCAGAGACTTGTAATAGTCGGCAAAAATCGTGAGATGCCAAAAGAAACCGAGTGGAAACGTTGGAAGCATATATGCTAAGACAGCCAGGATGCGCTTTTTCATGTGTAAATCTCCGAGAAGAAAACGAGTCTACATTGACCTCAATTCGTAGATTCGAATGCTGGCAATAAATGGATTGCTTTGGGCAAGTTTCTCGGCAGCATCCAGACTCTCAGCCTCGATGATGTTGTAACCAGTAATGGATTCCATATTCCATGGTAGGTCCTTGGTTCCACTTTTCGAGATTTCCCGACCACCACTGAAACCACCTTGATCGACCTGCTTATCGGAGATAGAATTAAACCAAGTATGCCAAGCCTTCATGATTTCTGGAGTAGGTTTTTCAAACCCGAAATGTAGAAACATAAACTTTTTCATTTTTTCTCCTTTTTTATTGATGTTCTCAAAGATCTGCCCGCGGGAATTTGCTGCCTAACGGACTGCGGCTAAGTCCCGATTCGACAGACTTGGCGATTCCCAACCAAGTCGTGGTCGAATCATGATCCCGCTACTGCGGGGCTGCCTGCCCGGCCGGAACCTCTCTTGTGAAGGCGGGCGGAGTAGAAATGGTTTGGTTTGTTTACCCGCCGTAGCCCGCCTACGGGCCGAAACGCTGCCCTTCGGCGTGCAGGCCCGCTTCTCAGGGCATACGCGGGTACTGCCCGCACCCGCGCCGCTAAGCCTATGACTATTTCTTTTTACGATCTACTGCACCTGAGCAATTACAATTCGCCACAGCCTGCCCCGCCTGCTCCATCTTTAGGCGGGGCTCAATCCCTGCCTGCCGGCAGGCAGGCGTCAGCCAGCTTGTTGTGTCCCGCTGTTATTGAGCGGGACGAAACCCGCCGTCTTTGTGGCGGGAGCCGCGGGTTAGGCAGCGCATTACTTCAATTTGTCGGCTGTGGCCTTCTTCTATACTCGTCATCAAGCTGGAGTTTCAGTTTGATATTAGGGAGCATAGGAGATATATTTGCTCCAACATTAGAACGATTCTATCTCGTCCAATCTTTTCGGTCGTGCTGCGTCTTGAGTGCGATGATAATCGCAACGAATGAGCAAAGAATCCCTCCATACCAAAGCACCGCAGTCATGTTCAATGGTGAAGAAAGAGCTTTACCTGCCGGATAGAAGCTCGAACATACCCCAAAAACAATGAAGAGCACTTGTGCATACTCGCGCTTCGAACGTTCTTGTATTGCCCGGCCTAGATACCCCGTTGTCGTGTACTCAGGTGTACCCGTCTCGTCAGTATTGAGTCTCGAGATTTCATGTTGGAATCTTCTCAGATTTCCAATCACTAGATCATGATGCCGGCTTAGAAACGCAGTCGCAAGGGCAACATAACCTATCGGCAGGGTGAAATTCAGTAGTGTGTCACTTGACAGTGATAGTCCAACCGCCACAGCTGTGAAGGCAATGAATAGCGATAACAGATGTTCTCTAGCCTGCAGTCGTGATGATATTTCCTCCCAGGCACCAAGATACTTCGTATTGGTATCCAGCATACGCCGTTCTCCCTTTGTTTGATCTTTCGATGGGCGACTTTAATTGTTGTGGTGACATCTTTCGTTGCGCGGCCTAACGGACTGCCGCTAACCTGCGGCAACGAATCATTCCGGATTGTACCGCCGGTACTGCGCCGAGCCAACATTTATGATTGACGTACATCTTTCACCTCGATTCACACCTGCAAGCAATTCACCGACGCGCCCACCGTCAGGTTGAGCGACTGGTTAGGCGGTGTGACGTCAACTGCTTCGGGAAGCGGAATGCAATATTGACCTATCTGTTGTCATTCTGTGATTATCACCAATAATCAACGTAACCTTTTCAAAATCTTACCGTTAGAACCAAATAGTAAACATCCCTCATGCACCTAAATTCTGAGAGTTTTTATGCGTTTGCATGCTGTTGTTATTCTATCCATGCTGCTCCCCCCCATAGTGCATGTCCAAACCATGCCGGAT
>DASRUE010000187.1:0-34112 GCA_035687895.1 Bacteroidota bacterium
AGAGATGTTCGAGACTGGAATAAAAGTGATTGACTTGCTGGAGCCTTATTCCAAAGGTGGCAAGACGGGGTTGTTTGGTGGTGCTGGTGTTGGCAAGACGGTGATCATTCTCGAACTGATCCATAATATCGCGAAACAGCATGGCGGATTGTCCGTGTTCGGGGGCGTAGGTGAGCGGACACGTGAAGGGAATGATCTCTGGTTGGAAATGAAGGAATCGGGCGTGCTGAACAAGACCGCACTCGTGTTTGGACAGATGAATGAGCCGCCAGGCGCCCGTCAACGGGTTGCGCTTACTGCTCTCTCGATGGCAGAGTATTTCCGGGATGCTGAGGGTAAAGACGTACTCCTCTTCATCGACAACATCTTCCGCTTTGTGCAGGCCGGGTCCGAAGTGTCTGCCCTTCTTGGACGCATGCCTTCAGCCGTGGGTTACCAGCCGACTCTTGGAAGCGAGATGGGCGAGTTGCAGGAGAGAATCACATCCACGAACAAGGGTTCCATCACATCGGTACAGGCGATCTACGTTCCTGCAGACGACTTGACCGACCCCGCACCGGCAACTACATTCTCGCACCTCGATGCCACGACAGTATTGAGCCGCCAGATCTCGGAGCTTGGTATCTATCCCGCCGTCGACCCGCTTGACTCAACATCGCGCATATTGGAACCGGGGATTGTCGGAGAAGAGCACTACTTCGTCGCCAAGAAGGTGAAAGAGATCCTGCAGGGCTACAAGGACCTCCAGGACATTATCAACATCCTTGGTATGGATGAGCTTTCAGACGAGGACAAGGTAACAGTGGCGCGAGCGCGAAGGATTCAGAAGTTCCTTTCCCAGCCTTTCCATGTAGCGGAGCAGTTCACAAATATTCCCGGCAGGTACGTGAAGTTGGAAGACACAATCCGGAGCTTCAAAGGGATTATCAACGGGGAGTATGACCATCTTCCCGAAAACGCCTTCCTGATGGTTGGCACCATCGAGGATGCTGTTGAGCAAGCCAAGAAGTTGCAGGCTGCATAACAGGACAGGTGAACCGGCATGTACGAGAAAGCATTCAAACTACAGATTGTTACTCCAAACCGGGTGGTGTTTCAGGGAGATGCAACAAGCTTGAGCGCGCCCGGAGTCCAGGGAGGATTTCAGGTGCTCTACAACCACGCACCGTTCCTCTCTTCGCTGGAGATTGGTGAACTGCGCGTGAAGGGAGTCGATGGACGTGACTCCGTATATGCAACGAGCGGTGGGTTCGTTGAGGTGAAGGATAATACAGTGGTTGTTCTTGCTGAAACGGCGGAAGCAGCATCTGAAATCGACGTGCAGCGCGCAAAGGGCGCGGAACAACGAGCGACGGAGCGGCTCCGATTGAAGAGCGCGGAGATTGACGAGGTGAGAGCGAGGGTTTCTTTGACGCGGGCGCTCAATCGGCTCCGTGTCGCATCGAGAGTATGATGGATGCAAGCCCTGCCCACACGCAGGGCTTGCTTGTTTCTCCAGGCGCTGGATTGTGATTCGTTGACATTGTTTCTGCAAAGACCTATATTTTGCCGAAAGTCGTCCCTGAGCACATGTCTGCCCGACAGAGCTACATAGTGAGGCTTCTCAGAAAGTTGGAAACATCGCTGGTAGAACACCACTTGCATCTTGAAAGTGAGATGCTCGGAATGGTCATCTATCGGGTATCACATGCTGAGAAGATAGAGGAGGGGCTCGAAATACTGTATTGCGTTCAGGGCTTTGACCGTTTTGCCCTCCGTTTGATGTGGTCATTGGAACGGTTTGGGATTGAGACGAAAGACCTTGCGCCGCAGGTGGAGGCATACGAACTGGCGGAACTCGGCAGGCTCATGAAGGCTGGTCTCAATGGTTCTTCTCTTACCCCGGCTGTAACTACCACACCGATCTCAGATAACCAATCTGATGAATTGTACGACGCTCTCCACCGCTATGGACGCTGCATAGAAGACTTGAAACGGAAGTCGAACAACGGCGGGACGTTCTGTGCGATCGACAAAGACGTTCTGTACAGACTTCTGAATGAAGCCGGTTTACTCGTTGATGCTGCCCGAAACGCCGGCAAGAGCGATGTGCAGGAATTTGCCGCGGTGGCCTCCCGCTTTGTTCAGCATGTGATAAACAATCGGCTTTTTCATGATCTCCGCGTCGTACATCTTCTGGATAATGCAAACATCACGCTCCAGACAGTTCTTGATGGCGCCGGTACTGAGGACTACGATTCCCTGCAGCAGACCATTGAGTTGCTGCAGAATCCGCGTACCGTACTGGACTAACTTCACAACCAATGAAAACAGGAAAGTCCATGCCTAAAGTCTGCGCAGTGATCATGGCGGGTGGTGTCGGAACGCGTTTTTGGCCAAGGAGCAGGGAGAAATCTCCCAAGCAGCTTCTGGAAATCCTCGGGAAAGGAACGATGATTCAGAATACCGTCAAGCGGTTGGACGGAACAATCGACATTCGGGATATCTTTGTGGTCACCAACCGTGTCCAAAAGGCGTTGGTCCACAAGCAACTCGAGTCACTGCCTGAAGAGAACATCATTGTGGAGCCTGTGGGAAGGAACACCGCGGCATGCATCGGACTTGCCGCGCTTCACGTGCAAAGGATTGACCCTGCTGCCATCATGGTTGTTCTCCCGGCAGACCATATCATTCAGAACATAGCCGAGTTCAAACGGGTGATCTCCGTCGCGGCAGAAACAGCTGCTGCTTCGGGGAGTCTGTTGACGATCGGGATCAAGCCGACGCATCCCGAAACGGGGTACGGGTACATTCAGGTGTTCGACGAAGACGGTGCACACAATCCGTACTTTGCAAAAGGTGTCTTCAAAGTAAAGACCTTTGCCGAAAAGCCGAACCTCCAGACCGCGGAGCGGTTCCTCGCAAGTGGGGACTTCCTTTGGAACAGCGGCATGTTTGTCTGGCGTGTAGATGCCATCCTTAGAGAGATAGAGCGCTGCCTTCCGGATCTCCACAACGAGCTGAAGAAAATTGACAAGGCTATCGGGCTATCCAGCTATCAGTCGACGCTCGATCTGGTTTATGGGTTGATTCGCGGAATCTCTATTGACTACGGAGTGATGGAAAAGGCAGAAAAGGTGTACGTGATTCCCGGTGAATTCGGGTGGAGTGATATCGGTTCGTGGGACGAGGTCTACAGGCTTTCGGGGAAGGATGACAGCGGAAATTCCATTACCGGGACTGTCATTCAACGTGATACTACCAACTCCTATGTCTACTCTCCCGACAAGGTGGTGGCGACTATCGGTGTGAACGACCTGATCATCGTGAATACAGATGATGCACTACTGATCTGCAGACGAGGTCGATCCCAGGACGTGAAAGAGGTGTCCGACTATCTCCGGCGCAAGCAAATGAATGAGTTCCTGTAAATGACAGCAAGGTTTCTCACTTCTGCGGCGTTGGTTGTTACGGCTGTCGTTGTTGAAGGGTGTAGTGGTTCGGCGCCGCGATTCACAACAGGTGGAAATACGTCTGTGGCCACCACTTCAAAAGCTCAGATGCATCAGTTGGCGGGGATCGCATCGTACTATTCCGATGAGTTCCATGGACGGAAGACTTCGAACGGCGAGACTTTCGACATGCATGAGTTGACGGCCGCTCACCGAACCCTCCCATTCAACACTAAGGTCAAGGTGACGAATCTGGAAAACGGCAAGAGCATTATCGTTCGGATCAATGACCGCGGACCATTCAAGGACAACCGCGTGATCGACGTGTCACTTGAAGCTGCAAAGCAAATTGGTTTGATTGGGAACGGAACCGCTTCCGTTCGTCTGGAAATCCTCGAGTTGGGTCTGGACCCGAGATAGGACGACATGAGTAAAGTGCTTGTCTCAGAAAGAGAAATCCGAGAGCTGATCCACTCAGGCAAGAAGGTGCTCCAGATCCCTACGGGGGGTATTGTCACTCCTCTGGCTGCTGAAATTGCTAGTCGCGCGGGAATAACAATCGCTCATTCCTCACCACTGGACGCCTCCAGCGGCGCTTCGAAGAAACCTACACCACTCGCTCAGTCTGCGACCGAGACAGAACACCGCAAAGTGGTCGCGTTCGGAAGCGACCATGGAGGATACAGGCTAAAAGAGGACTTGAAGAAGTATGCCGAGTCGCTGGGCTATAAAGCCCTGGATCTTGGAACGAACAGCGAGGAGTCTTGTGATTACCCTGACTTTGCTTATGCTGTTGCAAGGGCTGTGTCGGCAGGAGAAGCTTGGAGAGGTGTTATGATCGATGGCGCTGGGATTGGGTCATGTGTGGTTGCGAACAAGGTTCCTGGGATCCGCGCCGCCTGCTGCCACACTGAATTTGTTGCCCGAAACGCCAGGGAACACAATGACACTAACTTGCTCACTCTGGGAAGCAGGATAACAGGGCCAGAGGTCTGCAAGGAGATCCTCAGGGTATGGCTTGAGACCTGGTTTGCTGGCGGCCGACATAAGAGTCGCGTTGAGAAGATCATCGAAGTAGAGCGGCGCTTTTTTAAGTGATTTCACTGAATCTGGTTGGAACGGCCAGTTCAGGTATTCAGCCAACCTGTGACATAGTTCACCGATCAGTCCGCCAACAAAAATTTCCCTTGACTATTGATGCGCTTACGGGTATCTTTGTACAAGTTTATCCAACGATCACCCTATCTATTTGTTCTTAAATAAGTTCGCAACAAGAGCCGCGTTTCACCCAACATCCCGTAATTGTAGTCTAGAGCTGAAGATTCTAAGAGAACCACGAACAAGTCAAGGAGATGGATGCAGCTTCGACTCAAATATGTGTATTTTGCGTTGTTTCCTGCCATTCTGGGCCATATTGGATGCTCTCCGGTTAGCGAGAATGTCGTAAAGAAATCAAGGGTCGACAATGTAGCTGAAGCAAGCCAAGGCGGTCGATCGAAGAATGGCGTTCAATTGGCAACGGAATCACTCGTGGACCCGGCCACCCAGATTATCATTCGCAGCTATGGCCCGACAATCAAGAAATATGCAAGGCTGTATGATTTCGACTGGAGACTGATTCTCGCGGTCATGAAAGCGGAATCCAGGTTTTCACATCAAGCTCAAAGCAACAAAGGTGCAACCGGATTTATGCAAATAATGCCAGTGACGAGCAATGAAGTGGGGAGAGTCCTCGAAATAGAGGACATGGCACATCCCAAGAACAATATTCATGGCGGTGTCTTCTACCTCCGGAAACTCTACAATTTGTTTGATGGGGCGGAGCCATCTGACCGAATAAAGCTTACCTTGGCAGCCTATAACGCCGGCATCGGCAGGGTCTACGATGCCCAGATGCTTGCTGCGTATTTCCATGACAACCCGAGAAAATGGGATGCAATCAGGGATGCCCTCCCTCTTCTGTCCAAACGGTTCTATACGCTGCACAGAAACGTCTGGGGTCAGGAGAAACCAAAAGTGGCTGGGTGGTTTGGGAACTCGAGAGAGACGCTAGCGTACGTCGAGAGGATCATGGATTACTACGATGAGTACCGGCTGCTATTGAACTAGAGTGTACAAGTTTTCGGAAATGAAGAACGCCCGTCGGCTGGCCGACGGGCGTTTCTGTTTGTAGCATGATGCGGTCGCCTACGGAAGGAGGATTGCCGATGCGATGACTGTTGTCCAGATGCCGTCCTTGTGACCTTCCGCCGATTGGGTGACGTTGTAAGTCTTGACAATCTTGCCGCTCATCTTGTACAGCTTCTCCCTCTCATCCCAGGCAGTATCGGGATTGAACTCCACGCCCAATGTCGTTGCCAACATCGTTGCTGCGAGGTCCTCCGCATATTCACCAGCCTTTTCATCTGTCTCACCATAAGGATGATGTTCCGAGAGATAGCCATATTGGCTTGTATCCGCAGGAGTGGCAACTCCAATTGACGCGGCGATAAGTCTGTTTGGTTCGTTCGTTGCGTTTCTAGCCATCACGGCAAATGTGATCTGCCCCGGTTGAAGCAGCTTCAACCCTTCCTCTGTCGGAATTCGTTTGCACCCCGGGGGGTAGATACTGGAGACTGTTACCAGGTTACACTTTTCGATTTTTGCATCACGAAGGGCAAGCTCAAATGACTGCAAGTAGTCCTTGTGGCGACCCACGCCCTTGGTAAAGAACATTTTCCCCGGTACGTACACGTTCTCATCTCCTCGATATGATGGTGGTAACGATAGGTTGACTATGCTTTCTTCACACGCACGAACCGCCGCTTGCCGACCTTCAGAATGACGCTTTTGTCGAGGTGAATGATGGCAGAAGCATCCGTAACACGCTCTCCATCCACACTGACACCACCTTGGTCAATCATCCGACGGGCGTCGCTGTTGGACGAGACAAGTTTCGTCTCAGTCAATAGACGGATGACGCTGATAGTGCCATTGTCCACGGCGACGGAAATTTCAGGGACCTCATCGGGGAGGTCTTTCTTCACAAAGATACGGTCGAATTCTTCCTCAGCAGCCCGCGCCGCCTCTTCTCCATGGTACAGCGTGACAAGTTCACGGGCCAGCCTCCGCTTCAGATCTCTCGGGTTGACTGATGGATCGCTCAGTTGTTTCTTGATGATCCCAAGCTCGGGGTCTGGAACATTGGTTGTCAACACAAAGTAGTCGAAGATCAGACGGTCGGGGATAGAAAGAGTCTTCCCATAGATTTGTCTGGCCGGATCACTGATGCCAATGTAGTTGTCAAGTGACTTGCTCATCTTCTCTACACCGTCGGTACCGGTAAGGATTGGCAGGGTAATGGCAATCTGTGGCTCCAGGCCATGTTCACGCTGGATGTCTCGTCCAACCATGAGGTTGAACTTCTGGTCGGTCCCTCCCAACTCAATATCAGATTCGATCGCTACCGAGTCCATTGCCTGAGCCAGAGGGTAAAGCATCTCATGGATGCTAATTGGTTCGCCGGCCCTGTAACGTCGCTCAAAATCATCCCGCTCAAGCATGCGCGCCACAGTGTATTTGCTTCCGAGAGCAATGACGTCAGCAAAAGTCATCCTTCCCAACCACTCCGAATTGTACAGCATCTGGATCTTCTTGGTCGAGAGGATCTTTGTTGCCTGCTCGAAATACGACTGGCCGTTCTTCCTGGTTTCTTCGATGGTTAGAGGTGGACGAGTCTTGCTGCGGCCGGAGGGGTCGCCGATCATTCCAGTGAAGTCCCCAACGATAAGCGTAGCCTGGTGACCGAGGTCCTGGAACTGTCGCAACTTGCGCAGGACCACAGAGTGTCCGAGATGAAGGTCCGGGCGGCTCGGGTCGCACCCCAACTTAACGTTCAGAGGTTTTTGAGTCTTGATGGATTTCTCGAGCTTTCGGACGAGGTCTTCTTCAGGAACGATCTCAGCGACACCTCGCTTGATGACGTCCATTTGCTCGTTGAGGGAGGGAAACAATGCGCTCACTTACCTCGCATACCGTTGTCTGATTCGTCGTTCGGTATCGCGTTTTGCGATATCCTGTCTCTTGTCGTATTCTTTCTTGCCTTTTGCAACTCCGAGCAAGACTTTTACGACAGAGTTCTTGAAGTATACTTTCAGCGGAACCAGCGTCAATCCCTTGTCCACAAGTCGGCCGGCAATCTTCCGTATCTCCTTCTTGTGCAAGAGCAGCTTCCGTGTCCGGATGGGATCAACATTCGCATAACTCCCCTCCTTGTACGGATTGATGTGCATGCCGACGAGCCATACCTCGCCGCTCTTGATCAGTGCGTAGCCGTCAGAGAGATTGGCGTTGCCTTGCCGGAGAGACTTGACTTCTGTGCCCTTGAGGACAATGCCGGCCTCGTAGGTGTCGAGTATGGCGTAGTCATGCCGGGCCTTGCGATTGGTAGTGACGAGGTGCTCACCTGCCGCATCCTGATCTGCCATCTCGTGTGGTCAAAATTTTTGTGCATAGTATACCGAAATTGTCCGGCAAAATCAATTTCATTTTCGTGTTCCAATACCAAATCACACATTCCTCCGTCTAAAGGGTTGGTTGACTTTCAGACGACCTTTGAGTATATTTTTCCCACTTTAGTCCGCACTTGCATCGACCACCAATTAGACGTCACCGATTTCGAACCTGACGACACACTATTGCTCAGTTGTACGGGCGTGAACTCCGCGAGGTCGATCTGTACAGTCGGTCAGACAAATTTGGGCGACACTAAAGTGTTACATTACTAGACTAGCGAAGCAGGGTCAACGACCCTCAGTGAGGGAAGCGATTTCCCTTTTTTTGTTGCTATTCTTGAGGAATGCATGCCAGAAAAGTCATTTGACGTAGTTGTTGTTGGTGGTGGCCCGGGGGGATATACTGCCGCCATTAGAGCCACCCAGCTTGGTATGTCGACCGGGATTATTGAGCGGGACAAGCTCGGAGGAGTCTGTCTGAACTGGGGATGTATCCCCACAAAAGCGCTCCTGAAAAACGCGGAGCTGCTCCAAGCGTTCAAGAAATCTGACGAGTGGGGCATTACTTACGACAACCTGAAGTTTGACTTCAGCAAGATCATCAAAAGAAGCCGCAGCGTCTCCGACAAGATCTCCAGGGGTGTCGAGTTCCTGATGAAGAAAAACAAGATCGATTACATGCCCGGCTATGGTACTCTACTCGGTAACGGTGTTATCGAAGTGAAGGCTGAAGGAAAGGCCGCAGAAAAAGTGAAGGCGAAGCACATCATTATTGCCACGGGCGCGAGGGCCCGCTCGATTCCGGGAGTGGCTATCGATCGGAAACGCATTATCACAAGCACGGAAGCGATGAATCTTCCGGAACAGCCCAAGTCCATGGTAATCGTTGGTGCGGGGGCAATCGGGATGGAATTTGCATACTTCTACAATGCCATCGGCACCAAGGTTACCGTTGTTGAGATGATGCCTGGGATCCTGCCGGTCGAAGACCGCGAACTGACGAAGCTGATGCATACAAGCTTCAGAAAACAAGGGATTGACATCTTGACCGAAACCAAAGTCGAAAGCGTGAAAGCAGGCGCCAACGATGTTACGGTTGTGGTGGCAACACCGGAAGGAAAGCAGGAGCTCAAGGGCGATGTCGCGCTCATGGCAATCGGCGTGCAGGGCAATGTGGAGGGATTTGGATTGGACAAGGTCGGTGTGGTGGTGGACCGTGCGAATATCAAAGTGGATAAGGATTACCGAACAAATGTCCCTGGCGTCTATGCCATAGGAGACGTGATTGGTCCTCCGTGGCTTGCCCATGTTGCTTCGGCAGAAGGAATCCATTGCATCGAAGCCATTGCCGGGAAGAATCCGCCGGCGATTGACTATTCCACCATTCCTGGCTGTACGTATTGCCAGCCTCAGATTGCCAGCGTTGGCTTAACCGAGGAGAAGGCAAAGGAAGAGGGATACGAGCTGAAGATCGGCCGATTTCCATTCAGGCCACTTGGGAAGGCGATGGCGATTGGTGAGACGGAAGGAATGGTAAAGTTGATCTTCGATGCAAAGTATGGTGAATTGCTCGGCGCCCACATTATGGGGTCGGAGGCAACAGAGATGATTGCCGAACTTGTGGTTGCGAAGAAGCTCGAGACAACAGGGAAAGATCTGTTCCATACCATCCACGCACACCCGACGTTGAGTGAAGCCGTGATGGAAGCGGCCGCCGCCGCATACGGAGAAGCAATCAATATCTAGGTAGGTACGTGAGATCGGTTGGTGTCATCAATCTTGGTCGAACGGATTATAAAGGATGCTGGGATCTGCAGCAACGCCTGTTCGATCAGCGGAGTGCTGGTGAGGTCGGTGATCTTCTTCTTCTCACCGAACACGATCACGTATACACAATCGGCAAGGGTGGTGACAAGAACCACCTACTTGCCAACGATGAGGAGCTAAGGTCGAATGGTGTCACCGTTTACCACAATGACCGTGGCGGCGATATTACATTCCACGGTCCGGGACAGTTGGTTGGTTATCCAATTCTCGACCTCAACAACTACTACCTCGATCTTCATCGCTATCTAAGAGACCTCGAAGAGGTAATCATCCGTACATTAGCAGGCTACGGTGTCAGCGCATCAAGAAATGCCGACTATACAGGCGTGTGGGTGGGAAATGACAAGATCTGCGCAATCGGTGTCAAGACGAGCCGGTGGATTACGATGCATGGATTTGCGTTCAACGTGAACACGGATCTTTCTTATTTTGGGCGAATCATTCCATGTGGAATTTTCGAGAAGGGGGTAACGTCGCTGCAGCAGATTTTGGGGCGTAAGATCGATCTCTTTGATGTCGCCGCACGGGTCGTCGAGCAATTTTCCTTGGTATTCCAGGCATACGCTCATGATCTCGGCAGGCGCAAACTGAGTGATGAAGTTGGTTCGGAAGTTCTTACAGTCGTCCGCGAGTACGAATCTTCACAGAGCAAAGGATAACGAGTTGGCTCAAGCGAAATCTTCGAAGCCCATCGCTCAAACAAAAGGGTCGAACGGAGAATCCGGGAGAGGTCGGGCAGTCATCAGTGCAGCTCAATTGGCGAAGGATCAGGTTCTCTCCGCTTACAAAAACAGCGTCGCCGCTCGTCTCATTGATCAGAAAATCCTCATCCTTCTCAAGCAGGGGAAGTGCTTCTTCCACATTGGCGGATCGGGGCACGAGATTGCGCAGACGGCGACAGCCTTGGCAATGAAACCGGGGTATGATTGGGCCTATCCGTACTATCGTGATCTTGGGTTCTCACTTCAGTTCGGTTACACGATTGAAGAGATCATGTTGGAGGCACTGCATCGTAAAGGCGGACCAAGCAGCAATGGGTTTGCTATGCCATTTCATTATGGACACAAGAAGTGGAGAATCATCGCGCAGTCGAGTCCGACCGGCACGCAGTATCTGCAGGCTGTGGGAACTGCAATGGGTGCAGTGAAGGATGGAAAGGACGAGGTGGTCTACGTCTCCTCCGGTGAAGGGGCAACGAGTGAGGGTGAATTTCATGAAGCGGTCAATTGGGCAGCCCGTGAACGGTTCCCGGTCATCTTTCTCATTCAAAATAATAAATACGCAATCTCGGTACCGATCAACGATCAGATGGCCGGTGAATCGGTGTTCGGACTGGTGAAGGGATATGAGGGTCTGAATCGGTATCGAGTGGACGGTTGTGACTTCAGCGCGATGTACGACGTGGCTGCCGACGCAGTGGCTAAAGCGCGGCGGGGCGATGGCCCGAGCGTGATTGAAGCAGATACCGTCCGGCTGCTTCCTCATTCTTCATCAGACGATCAAAGGAAATATCGGGATTCAAAAGATCTTGAGGAAGACCTGAAGAAGGACCCCATCCCCAAGTTCGAGACGTTTCTTACTACACGTGGGATTCTTAAGGCGTCTGAAATAATGACATTGAAGGAGGAGATCAAGAACCGGATTGACCGCGCTGCGGAATGGGCAGAAGAACAGCCAATGCCGGAGGTTTATGAGCTGGAGAAGTATGTATATTCTCCGAAGGTGATGGTCCCCGTAAAAGGGTTCTCTGAGCCTGACCATAAGGGGACAAGCATTGTCATGGTCGATGCGATCAACCACGCCCTCGCTGAGGAGATGGATCGGAACCCGAAAATGTTGATCTATGGTCAGGATGTTGCCGGAAATAAAGGTGGGGTCTTCACTGCAACCAAGGGTCTGACTGCAAAGTTCGGGGCTGATCGTGTGTTCAATTCCCCCCTCGCAGAAGCAAGTATTGTCGGGACGGCGTTTGGGTTGGCTGTCCGCGAAGACTACAAGCCGGTGGTTGAAATCCAGTTCGGGGACTATATCTGGCCTGCGTTCATGCAGATCAGGGATGAGGTGGCAACGCTCCGCTTTCGTTCGTGCAACGAGTGGGCCTGTCCGATGGTAATCCGTGTCGCAGTGGGAGGCTACATTCACGGCGGACTTTATCATAGTCAGTCCATTGAGGGTTTCTTCACTCACATTCCTGGCCTGCGGGTGGTCTTCCCGTCGAACGCCGCGGATGCGAAGGGGCTCTTAAAAACCGCCTGCCGCGAGGAAGATCCCGTGCTCTTCTGCGAGCACAAGGGGTTGTACCGCCAGGGATTTGCCTCATCGCCGGAGCCTGACGAGAACTATGCGCTCCCGTTTGGTATTGCGAAGGTGAAGAGGTCTGGAGAAGACATCACGATTATCACATGGGGAATGCTCGTTCAGCGCTCCTTGGATGCGGCGGCAAAAGCGGAAGACAATCATGGCGTGAGTGTCGAAGTGATTGATCTCCGGACACTCAATCCTCTTGACAAGGAGACCATCCTCACGTCGGTCAGAAAAACGGGGAAAGTGTTGATCGTCCATGAAGACACATTGACGGGTGGTTTTGGGGCTGAGATCGCAGCCATCATTGCCTCCGAAGCATTCGAAATGCTTGACGCGCCGGTACAGCGCGTTGCCGCAAGGGACACGCCTGTACCGTACGGGCCCGGTCTTGAGGCTGCTATGCTCCCCCAGGAGTCGGACGTTCTTGCAGCACTTAGGCTGCTTGCCAAATACTAGTACACTTAAACACAGCACGACCACGATGTCTGTTGCCACAGATCGAACGCACTCTCCGGTGGGAATACGTTCCACTCTGTCCAACCAGGAGAGGCTGGAGTTGTTCTATTACCTGCGTCTTGCGCGAGAGTGCGACAATGCCATCCTTCGCCTCTACAAGCAGGGCAAGATGGTTGGCGGCGCATACACCGGATACGGGAATGAAGCGACAGCAGTTGGAAGCGCGTATGCACTTGAGGACCATGACTATCTTTTCCCTATGCATCGGGATCTTGGTTCTCACCTGGTGAAAGGGCAGTCGCTCAAGAATATTTTTCTCCAACAGCTTGCGCGGGCGAATAGTCTCACACGCGGGCGTGATGGAACCGGGCACTATGCCGATCCGACGCTCCGAATCTACGGGAACGTCAGTCATCTTGCTGCCATGATTCCAATGGCCGTTGGCGTGGCGCTGGCCTCAAAACTCCGCAAGGAGCATGCTGTGGTCATGAACTACATCGGCGACGGGGGATGCAACGTGGGTGACTTCCACGAGGGGCTGAATATGGCAGCTGTGATGAATCTTCCATTTGTTTTGATCATTGAGAACAACCAGTTTGCCTATTCAACCCCGACCTCCAAGCAGCATGCAGCGCAAAAGCTGTCCGACAGAGCCATTGGCTATGGCATTCCCGGCTTCACGATCGATGGCACTGACGTGCTGAAGGTGTATGAGAGTTGCCGCGTTGCAGTGGACCGCGCTAGGGCGGGGGACGGTCCAACTCTTATTGAGACAATCACCATGAGGATGCACGGCCACTCAGCTTCCGATGACGCATCGTATGTTCCCAAGGGGATGATTGAGGAGTGGAAGAAGAAAGACCCTCTTGAGAGATTAGAAAAGGTCTTGATGAATGATCGGATCTTGAACGAGGCAAGCAAAAAGCAGATGGAAGAAAAAATTGCAGGTGAGATAGAGAGGGCAATTCAGTTTGCGCTTGAAAGTCCTTATGCCCCTGGCGAGGATGCCGCAGAAGGAGTGTACGCACCCTGATGGGAGTAATGACGTACATTGAGGCGATCTCAAAAGGGATGTGGGAAGAAATGGAACGGGATTCTTCGGTGTTCCTGATTGGGGAGGACATTGGTGAATACGGTGGGGCATTCAAGGCGACCAAGGGATTTCTCAAGCAGTTCGGTCCTGATCGTGTGATAGATTCTACACTGTCGGAAGCGGCGATCATAGGTGCTGCAACAGGCGCGGCGGTGGTCGGGATGCGACCAATTGCCGAGATGCAATTTGCAGACTTCGTAACCTGTGGGTTCAATCAACTAGTTGTTAACGCCGCGAAGATGCATTATCGGTGGCATCTCCCCGTTCCCATGGTAGTCCGGTTGCCAACCGGCGGCTACATACATGGTGGCCCTTACCATTCCGCCAGCACGGAGGCATGGTTCTTTCATGTACCCGGATTGAAGATTGTCGCGCCTTCGACCCCTTATGATGCGAAGGGGTTGATGAAGGCGGCGATCCGTGACAACAATCCAGTTCTTTTCTTTGAGTACAAGTACCTGTATCGAAGGATCAAAGGGGACGTTCCGGACGGTGATTATGTTGTGGAGTTGGGGAAGGGGAAAGTGAAGCGTGGCGGCGACGACACGGTTATCTTCACCTATGGTTCTACGGTCCATCTCTGCCTCGAGGCTGCCGAGGTTCTCTCAAAGGAGGATGGTGTTGAAGTTCGCGTGGTGGACCTTCGCACGCTGATGCCTTTGGACAAGGACCTGATTCTGAGTTCGGTTCGCGAGACCGGCAAGGTACTTATCGTACACGAAGACACAGTGACGGGCGGGATTGGAGGAGAGATTGCGGCATTTATTTGCGAGAGTGCATTCAGTGCTCTCGATGCGCCAATCAAGCGAGTCGGCTCGCTCGACACGCCGGTACCGTTTGCGCCACCTCTTGAGGAGTACTTTCTCCCTGACACCCCAAAGATTGTGAAAGCCCTGCGGGACCTGGCGCGCTATTGAGTGTGGATTACATACTTTCAGCATAAAGGATGATGACATGGCACGTGTAGAAGTTGTGATGCCCCAAATGGGCGAGAGCATTGCCGAAGGGACAATTGTGAAGTGGCACAAGAAGGTCGGCGACAAAGTGAAAAAGGATGAAACCCTATTGGAGATAAGTACGGACAAGGTGGATTCAGAGATTCCATCGCCATCCGCCGGCGTGCTTGCCGAGATCGTAGTCCCGGAGCAGAAAACGGTGGCTGTCCGCACGGTAATTGCCTACCTCGACACTGAAGGAGGTGCAGTTGCGACCTCTGCCCCTGCCGCGCCAACGCTTGAGGCTCCTAAAACTGTTGCACCGTCACCTGTTCCGATGCCCATTCCCGCGATACAGCCACTAGCTGCCCCTGCAAGTGGCCGATTCTACTCACCACTTGTCCTGAACATTGCCCGTACCGAAGGAATCTCGATGAGCGAACTCGAGATGGTGCCAGGGACTGGGGAGGAAGGGCGTGTCAGCAAGAAGGACATTCTCGCCTATGTCGCAGCGCGAAAGAGCGGTACGATGGCACCTCCGGCAGCAGGGGGATCGGCTGTCTCGTCCGCGGCGGCCCCGGTGTTCATGTCGACCACGAAGGTAGCGCCGATCGGGATTGTTGCCAAACCAGTTGAAGTCCCGGAACTACGAGCAAAGTACCCCGCGCCCCAGCATGATATTCTGCAGATGAGCAATGTTCTGCAAAAGATGGCCGAGCACATGGTGAAGAGTGTACAAACCTCGCCTCACGTTGCTGCCATCCACGAAGTGGACATGACGAATGTTGTGAAGCACCGGGGCGCGCATTCAGCAGAGTTTGAGAAGAAAGAAGGCTTCAAGCTTACCTTCACACCCTATATCGTTGATGCTGTGGTCAAGGCAATCAAGAAATATCCGTTGATCAATACTTCTATTGAAGGTGACAAGATCATAAAGAAGAACTTCGTCAACCTCGGCATCGCTGTTGCTTCAGATAACGGGTTGATTGTTCCCGTGATCAAGCATGCGGAAGAAAAGAATTTTATCGGGCTGGCTCGCGCAGTGAACGATCTTGCCCTGCGCACGCGCAACAAGAAGCTGATGCCGGATGACATTCAAGGAGGGACGTTTACAATTTCCAACTACGGCGTCTTCGGTACGATGATCGGAACGCCCATTATCAACCAACCGCAGGTGGCAATTCTGGGGACTGGTGCGATCAAGAAGCGCGTGGCGGTCATTGATGATGCAATTGCGATCCGCTCCATAGTATACTTCACAATGTCTTTCGATCACCGGATTGTTGACGGTGCCCTCGGAGGGATGTTCCTGGAAGAGGTCGTACAGAATCTCCAGAACTTTGACATGACGATGAAATTCTAGGCACATACCATGGACTTTGTCATTCAAGAAATGCCGACAGCGGAGGTCCCGCGAAATGTTCGTCCGGACTGGCTTAAGGTGAAGATCCCGTCGGGCGAGAACTACGCTCGGCTGAAGGCGATGATCGATACGCATAAACTCCACACGGTGTGTGAGGAAGCCCGCTGTCCGAACATGGGAGAGTGCTGGAATTCGGGCACAGCGACGTTTATGATTCTCGGCGATATCTGCACACGGTCGTGTGGTTTCTGTGCTGTGAAAACCGGCCGACCTGAGACACTTGATTTAGAAGAGCCATATCGCGTTGCCGAGGCCATCCGGATCATGGGCGTGCGACACGCAGTTATCACGTCCGTGAACCGTGATGAGCTTGCCGATGGCGGGGCGGCGATCTTTGCCGAGACGATTCGCCAGGCGCGCATTGTCAATCCGAACGTGAGGATTGAGGTCCTCATCCCCGATTTCCGTGGTGTGTGGTGGGCTCTTGATATCGTGATTGATGCGAAGCCGGATATTCTCAATCACAACACTGAGACCGTTCCTCGGCTTTACCAACCCGTTCGGCCACAAGGGAAGTACGACCGATCAATAGAACTGTTACGTCGCGCAAAGAATGCGGGGATGCTGACGAAGAGCGGCCTGATGCTTGGACTGGGCGAGGAAGTGGAGGAGGTTCTTGAGGTGATGACGGACCTCCACGCACATGGCTGTGATATCCTCACTCTGGGACAGTACCTTCAGCCCACGAAAGATCACCTTCCTGTGGATCGTTTTGTACATCCGGACGAATTCCGAATGCTCAAGCAGAAGGGTATGGAGATTGGCTTCGCACATGTCGAATCCGGGCCACTGGTTCGAAGCTCGTATCATGCCGAGAAGCAGGTATGATGAAAAATCCGTTGACTCTTGAGTGGAAATTGCTTAAATTTATCAACTTTTCTTACCGGAAGTTTCTCACTGTATTACCTTAGGAGTAGCTATCGTGGATAAGCCCACACATTTCTTCAGAACGACCGATTTTCCTCAGAAATGGCATTTGATTGATGCCGAAGGGAAAACCCTTGGCAGAATTGCCTCGACCGCAGCCCGCCTTCTGAGGGGCAAACACAAGCCAGTTTTTACCCCCAACTCAGACATGGGCGATTTTGTCGTTGTTGTTAATGCGGCCAAGGTAAAGCTAACAGGAAAGCGGACCGAGCTGAAGGAATATTTCCACTACACGGGCTATCCCGGTGGGGCAACATTCGAGCGCTTCCAGGATCTTATCCGAAAGCACCCCGAGCGTGTGTTCGAGCATGCGGTGAAGGGGATGTTGCCACACAACAGGCTTGGTCGGCAGATCATCAAGAAAATGAAAGTGTATGCCGGCGCGGATCATCCACATTCGGCTCAACGTCCCGAAATGTACCCCGCCAAGAACTAAGAACGTAGGAGCTTGAAGCAAGAATGCACGCACACAATACACAGGCTGTCGGGAGAAGGAAGACCTCTGTAGCGCGAGTCATCCTCTCTCCTGGATCTGGCAAGATCACCATCAACAAGAAACCGCTCGAGCAGTATTTTCCTCTCGAGACCCTTAGAGCGGATGTAGTGAAACCGTTTGAGGTCACTCAGACCGGTGGTAAATATGATGTTCGTGTCAATGTGGAAGGAGGCGGATCAACCGGTCAAGCAGGAGCCATTCGCTTGAGTATTGCGCGGGCACTGGTTGAAATGAGTGAGGATAATCGGGTGCTCCTCCGAACCGCGGGGATGATGACGCGTGACCCCCGAATGGTTGAGCGGAAGAAGTACGGACAGAAGAAGGCACGCAAGAGATTCCAGTTCTCCAAGCGGTAGTGAACGGGAGATGTAGGGCCGAGAGGGTTGTATCAGTTCAAAATAAACATACCTTTCGATTCTTCCGGTAGTGTCACGCCATAGGCGCGATTCCGGAAGAAGATGAAGAAGGTAGACGATCAAAACTAAAAATAAGGAAGACCAGTATGCCCACCGTGGAAGTAGCCGAGCTGCTCGCTGCCGGGTGTCACTTTGGACATCTGACCCGCCGTTGGAATCCCAAGATGCGTCCTTATATTTTCATGGAGCGCAACGGGATTCACATCATCGATCTTATGAAATCCAAAACGCTTCTCGAAGAGGCAGCGAATGCCATTACAAATGTCGTCGCAGAAGGCAAGCGTGTACTGTTTGTTGGGACGAAGAAGCAGGCCAAGGACGTGATCCGTGAAGAGGCCGTTCGTTGCGGGCAATTCTACGTGAGCGAACGCTGGCTCGGCGGACTCCTCACCAATTTCACCACCGTACGGAAGAGTGTGAAGCGTCTTACGAACATCGAGAAGATGGAAAGTGATGGAACGTTTGACAAGATCACCAAAAAGGAGGGCCTTTTCCTTTTGCGTGAGAAGGACAAATTGAATAATGTGTTGTCGGGCGTGGTGGAGATGACGCGACTACCCGGAGCATTGTTTGTTGTGGATGTAAAGCGGGAGGCGATTTGTGTGAAGGAAGCACGACGACTCGGCGTCCCGGTGTTTGCCATTGTCGACACCAACTGCGATCCCGATACGGTCGACTATGTAATCCCCGCGAATGATGATGCAATCAAGTCGGTGCATGTGATTACCAAAGCATTTGCCGATGCCATCCTCGCCGGCAAAGAGCGCGCTGCCACTCATCAGATGGAACTGGCCGCGGAAGCGGAGAACAAAGGGAAAAACACCGTTGAGGCGGATGAGAAAGCCCCATTGAACTGAATTCACACCGACTGAGGCTGAAGTGGAAGTTATGGATATCACCAACGATATGATCAAGAAGCTCCGGGAAAAAACAGGAGCAGGAATGATGGACTGTAAACGGGCGCTTGAAGCAACGTCAGGCGATATGGACGCTGCTGTCGAGTATCTTAGGAAAAAAGGGGCTGCAGTCGGGCAGAAACGGGCGGACCGTGCTGCCAAGGAAGGAATGATTGTCACCCGTGTCGCCAGCAACGGAAAGAAGGGGGTGATTGTCGAAGTGAATTGCGAGACGGACTTCGTGGGCCGGAGCGATGATTTCACGGGTTTTGCCACCGCTGTGGCTGAGGTTGTAGAGGCGCACCAACCGCCGACCCTCGAGCAACTTCTTACGCTGACAACTCGGAGCGGGAAGAAGGTCTCAGAGTTGTGGAACGACCTTCTCTCCAAAGTGGGTGAGAAGATCGAGATTCGTCGTTTCAACATTCTCGAGTCGGTGGACGGCCAGATCAGCTCATACACGCATCTCGGCAACAAGATCGGCGTTCTCGTTGAACTCACCGGGGCAAACCAGGAAGTCGGTGCCGTCGGCAGAGACGTGGCGATGCAGATCGCGGCCATGAACCCTGCCGTTGTCTCCCGCGACCAGGTGGACAAGGTATGGATTGAGCGAGAACTCGACATCTACCGGACTCAAGCAAAGAATGAGGGGAAGCCTGCCCCGATTCAGGAGAAGATCGCCCTGGGGCGTCTTGAGAAATTCTATCAGGAGGTCTGCCTCCTTGAGCAGACCTTCATCAAAGACTCCGGCAAGACGGTGAAAGACTATGTTCAGGAATCGGGGACGAAAGCCGGTCAGACAATCGCCGTGAAGCGCTTCCAGCGATTTCACCTCGGAGAAGAAACGAAGTAAGTTCAATGTCCCCGTACGGGGACATTGTTGTATTGGTACCACAACCCGCAGGGGCTATGAACAAACCGAAATACAAACGGATCTTGCTGAAGCTCAGTGGGGAAGCACTAATGGGGGACCAGGACTACGGGATCGATCCTCACGTGTTGAAGCGCTATTCAGCGGAGATCAAGGCGGTCGAAGGACTGGGAGTCCAGATCGGCATCGTTATCGGTGGGGGAAACATTTACCGTGGCGTCTCCAATTCCTCCAGTAACATCGACAAGGTGACTGGCGACCACATGGGAATGCTTGCCACATTGATCAATGCGCTCGCCCTGCAGAGTGCGTTGGAGCATGATGGGCTGGTAACACGGCTTGTGTCTGCCATCCGCATGGAGGTGATAGCGGAGCCGTTCATCCGGCGACGTGCGGTCCGCCATTTGGAGAAAAGGCGGATCGTGATCTTTGGTGCCGGGACTGGAAACCCGTACTTTACCACTGATACAGCAGCCGCACTCCGCGCCGTTGAGATCGAAGCCGATGTCATCATCAAGGGGACGCGTGTCGATGGTGTGTATGATTCCGATCCGGAGCGGAACCCTGGCGCGTTCAAGTTTCAGGAGATCTCTTACCTCGATGTGTTGAAGAAGGATCTCAAAGTAATGGACATGACGGCGATAACGCTGTGCAGGGAGAATAAGCTCCCTATCCTGATCTTTAATATGAACACTCCCGGAAACCTCAAACGGCTGATCCTTGGAGAGGCGGTGGGCACGAAAGTCATGGACGTTCCGTCACCCGTACTCGAGTAACACCACGTAAGGAGAACCATGGTAAAGCAGATCCTCAAAGAGGCTGAAGACAAGATGCACAAAGCCGCGGAGGTAGTGCGGCAGGAACTAGTAAAGGTCCGGACAGGCAAGGCAACCACTGTCCTGCTCGACGGGATCAAGGTGGACTACTATGGGACGATGACCCCCCTGAACCAGGTTGGTAATGTCAGTGTTGCCGATATCCATACGCTGACGATCCAACCGTGGGACAAGAGTATGCTTGACCCCATCCAGAAGGCAATTCAGGTTGCGAATCTCGGCCTGAATCCTGTGAAGGATGCCGAGTTAATCCGGGTTCCGATTCCATCACTGAATGAGGAACGCCGGCGCGAGCTGGTGAAGTTGACAAAGAAATTTGGTGAGGATGGCAAGATCGCCATCAGGAACATCCGGCGTGATGCGATTGAACATCTGAAGAAATCTGAAAAGGCCGAGCATCTGTCGGAAGATGACCGCAAACGGGGTGAGACAGAGGTCCAGAAGTTGACCGACAAGTGGATCAAGGAGATTGATTCACTCCTTCTGCAGAAGGAAAAGGAAATAATGGAAGTATAACAGGTGTGGTGCAATTCAACACTACCGAGCCGGTCCATAAGGGCCGGCTTTTTTTTTGAAACTTACTCCTCCTCGAATCGTACTGACAAACAGAAAGCGAAAGTGTAATCCACAAAGAGAGGGTACCATGTCACGAAGACTCTATAAGTCCCGCTCTGATAGGATGATCGATGGCGTATGTGGAGGCCTGGCGGAGTACTTCGATCTTGACCCAACGCTGGTGCGCATTGCCTGGGTTATCCTGACGCTTGCAGGGGGCTCAGGAATACTTCTCTACATTATTGCCATGATTGTAATGCCCACGAACTCGGCGTCAGTTTCAGCGCCGTCAACGGGTAAGACGTCCCACTCGAACCAGAGATTTTGGGGAATTCTGCTGGTCGCACTTGGAATCTTCTGGCTTGCGGGAAATCTCGGGTTCTCCTTCTGGCGCCATTGGTGGGGATTCTCCTGGGACTTATTGCTCCCAATTCTTCTCGTCCTGGCCGGTGTTGCGTTTCTCTTTGGTGGTAGAAACTACATTTCAAATGTCCCCGCATCTCAGCCAGCTTCCACCGATCCAGCTGGGCCGGCCTATCCGGAAGCAACACCGAATGCGTCCGGTCGGAAGCTCTACAGGTCGCGGACCGAAAGAAAATTATTTGGTGTATGTGGTGGCCTGGCGATGCATTTCAATATCGACCCGTCGATCATCCGGATACTCTTTGTGCTGGGCGTTTTTGCCTCGTTCGGCGTGGCGTTGTTCGCGTACTTCCTGATGGCGATCATCGTTCCGGACGAACCACACACCGCGTTGGCATCCTAAGAGGGAGTGAATACCATGCGTCCGACATTCTCGTGGTTTGGTACAGGCCTCATCATTGTCGGTCTCGTAATGCTTCTCGATAGGCTCGATGTTCTCTATCTTGATTGGACTACGGCTGTATGGGGTCTGATTGCCGTCTTTGGTGCGGCCCGCATGATTGATGGATTCCAACAGAAACTCCGCGCACGACTGTTCTGGGGGACATCCTTGCTTCTCCTTGGTACATTCAACGTGCTGCTGGACTTGGACGTCGTCTCCTTCCGGTATCATACGTTTCCGCCTGTTGTTCTGTTGATCCTGGGTGCCAGTATCCTCGCGCTCTTCGTTTTAAATCCCAAGGAATGGCATTTGCTCATCCCCGCATTCTCCTTTCTCGGGCTGGGTGTGCTCTGGATACTTGTCAATTTCGGCTACGTGTACAGATATGAAGTCGTTGATGGGGTTCGATTCTATTGGCCGATTGTACTAATCCTGTTTGGGTTGTCACTCCTCCTAAGAAGGAAATCGACCTAGAAAATTGTGGGATGGTCTCATATAAACAGAAAAGGCGCTCCAGATCTGGTAGCGCCTTTTTCATTTCATGAGTCGCGTGTCAGAGCCCGGGACAGACCCGCATTCTTTCAACGGCAAGTTCGTGGTCCCTAACGCGGAAGACAACATGGAGTGTCTCGCCACTCTGCGAGCCAACAAGTTCGTACGTGCTCTCAATCCTTGACCCGGACAGGTCAGGGAGAGTGAAAACCTGGGTTGAAGTTTCCTGAACAGTCATCACACCCCCCCCTGATCCAATGGGCTTCAAGGACGCACCCAATATAATAACCACGTCGACAGCAGCTTGCTTTGTATTCTCCAACAGCGAGACTCGATAGAGGAGCCTCCCCCTGACGGCAAAAGTCACGTCATCGGAGAAATTCTCAGGGTAGCAACCGTCCCGCTTACAAGAATCTCCGAATGTGAATCCTGAATCATCAATCTGATTGGCCGAGGTTGACCGCTTCGGACTAGTGGGCGTCGAGCCAGGTTTTGCCTGTCCCGATTTCCACTTTCAGCGGAACTGAAAGCCCCATGGCTTTCAGCATACATTCCATCACCAGGGCCTTCATGACCGTAGTCTCTGTTTCCGGGATCTCAAAGACAAGCTCATCGTGTACCTGCAAAAGCATCCTACTCTGCAATTTGCGAGACTTGATCTCATTGTCCAGTCGTATCATT
Source organism: Bacteroidota bacterium (assembly GCA_035687895.1). GTDB lineage: Bacteria > Bacteroidota > Ignavibacteria > UBA10030 > UBA6906 > JAERML01. The sequence continues at coordinate 22,938 of DASRUE010000187.1, forward strand.
GCCAGCTTGATCATGTCGGCTGCCGTTCCCTGTATTGGCATGTTGATCGCCTGTCGCTCGGCATTTCCCCTGACATTTTGATTGCGGCTGTTGATGTCGGGGAGATATCGTCTTCGTCCCAGCAGTGTGCTCACATAACCCGACCGTCGGGTAGAGTCGATCGTGTCATTGATGTATTGTTTCACTTTTGGAAATCGCTCGAAGTACCTGGCGATGATCTCCTTTGCTTCGGTCTGGCTGATCTCCAAACGATTGGACAGGCCGAACGGGCCGATGCCATACATGATACCGAAATTCACCTCCTTCGCCTTTCGTCGCATATCCCGGGTCACGTCGAGCAGTTCGACGCCGAACACCTTTGATGCGGTGGAGGCATGGATGTCCTCGTTGTTGAGGAACGCCGCCCGCAATCCTTCGTCGCCGGATACGTGGGCCATCACGCGTAGCTCGATCTGTGAATAGTCTCCCGAAAGGAGGACATCTGTTGGGCGCTCTGCCACGAACGCCTTCCGGATCGCCCGTCCCAGCTCGGTCCGGATCGGTATGTTTTGCAGATTGGGGTCGCTGCCGGAGAGTCGCCCCGTCGCCGCGACGGTCTGATTGAATGAGGTGTGGACGCGTCGGGTTTTCGGGTTAACGAGGAGAGGGAGTGCATCCACATACGTGGATTTCAGTTTGGTAAGCTGCCGGTAGTCAAGCAGCTTCTCAATGATCGGATGGTCGCCCCTGAGATCCTCCAGCACATTGACGTCTGTGGAGAAGCCTGTTTTGGTCTTCCGGATTGTTCGAAGCTTCAGGGTATTAAAAAGGACGTTGCCGAGTTGCTGTGTGGAATTGATGTTGAATTGCTCGCCGGCAAGGTCGAGTATCTCGCGGACCAGGTTCTCGATCTGGCGTTCGAGATCTTTAGACATCTCGGCCAGATACTTCGTGTCAAGCGCAATTCCTGCCGCTTCCATCCGTTCAAGAACACTGATGAGTGGGAATTCCAGAGTCTCACAGAGATGGAGCTGGCCATGATCAGCGAGCATCGTCTGTTGCTTGTGGTAGATCCGCAGTGTCATGTCCGCGTCTTCTGCAGAATAGCTTGTGATAGCTTCGAGCGGGACTTCGGTGACGTGTTTTGCGTTCTTTCCCTTGCCAATGAGCTCCTCAAACGAGATCATGCGATAGCGAAGATGTTGCATGGCAAGTACGTCGAGGTTGTGTTGGCCATCGGGGCGCAGGATGTAGCTTGCTACCATGGTATCGAACTCCACGCCGCTGACCTCCACGCCATGGTTCCTCAGGACGAGCATGTCATACTTGATATTCTGTCCGACCTTCTTGATTTCTGAATTTTGTAGCACAGGCCGAAGTCTATCCAACACCGTTGCAATCGGCATTGCTTGCGTGGTGTGGTTGTGCGACGCCGCGATTTGACTGGCAAAAAGGGGGCCATGGTCGTTCGAAGTGCTGATGCCGGCATTAACAGGGACGTAGAAAGCCTCTCGCTCCTTGACGCAGAAAGAAAGTCCTACGAGAACGGCTGCGAACGGATTGGTGGAAGTCGTCTCTGTGTCGAAGACAAATCGTTCGGCGGCGGCCAGCGTGGATGCCAATGCGTCAAGCTGCTCCCTGGTTGTGACACAGTGGTATTGATGTTCATCAGTCGAAATATCAAGAGGCGCGGAGATTGGCTCTGGTGGCAGTTTCCGCTTAGTATCAGGGAGCATGTCGTCAAAGGGCTCTGTATCGCGAAGACGGCCTGCCAGAGCTTTGAATTCCAGTTCCCCGAAGAGTCTGATGAGCTGGGAAGTGTCCCGCCGCGCGGCGCGCAGCTGGTGGAAGTCGATGTCGACGGGGACGTTCGTATCAATGGTCACCAGCTTGCGCGAAAGGAAGGCTTTCTCCCGATGGGCAATGAGTTTCTCCCGGACACCCTTCTGTGGAATTTCATCCACGTGTTCATAGAGCTCCGGAATCGACCCGAACTTCTGAATCAGGGGGATTGCGGTCTTTTCTCCGATGCCTGGAACGCCAGGAACATTGTCCGATTTGTCACCGATGAGTCCCAGAACATCGATGACTTTTTCCGGGGTGACGCCGAACTTCTCCAGCACGCCCTTCTCATCCACAATCTCTGAATCAGCAGCGGACTTCCCTGGTTTGTACATCTTGATCCAGGGAGAGATGAGCTGCATGAAATCCTTGTCCCCTGTAACCATGTACGTTAGGACGCCTTCGCTTTCAGCCCGTCGGGCGAGTGTCCCGATGATATCGTCCGCTTCGTAGCCGGGGAGCTCCAGGAGCGGCGTGTTGAATGCCCGCACGACATCCTTTAGCTTTTCCATCTGCGAGGCCATGTCTTCCGGCATCTTCTGTCGTGTGGCCTTGTACTCACTGTAGATCTTATGTCGAAAAGTCGGTTCGCGTGTGTCGAAGACAACAGCAACATGCTCGGGCTTCTCGTCCTCGAGAATCTTCATCAGGGCTGTCACAAAGCCGTAGACCGCACTGGTGTTTTCACCTTTGCTATTGATAAGCGGACGGGTGATGAACGCAAAGTAGGCTCGGTAGGCCAGTGCCATGCCGTCAAGGAGGAAAAGTCGTTCCGGTCGAGCCATAGTGAGATTCAGAAGTAATTTGATAAATGGCGGCAGGGCGTACAGATCAGATCTGTGCTGAATCTGCCGAGGTTTCTCCCGGTCTCGTGGATTCTTGCCTGATTGGTTCCTCGTCCAGGTTTCGCCAGACGATGAGGCTCATTGTCACCAGCATGCAACTGTTAACCACAAATGAAGTCATGATCCCAAAGTGCCCGGCCACGAACCCGCCTAGGACTGGTCCCAACATATTCCCCAGAATGGTCAGGCTTGAGGCAATCGCAATCATTCCGCCTCTGCGTTCCTGGGGAGCGTAGAAGCTTGTCAGTGAGTAGAGTGCGGGCAAAACCCCGCCACGTGCGAATCCCAGGAAAGCCCGCAGCAGGCTCAATTGCACAAGGTCTGCTACAACCATGTGTCCGGCGTAGACAACACCCACCACGGCGAGCGCGATCGTAAGATTCTTCTTGTATCCTTTCCGGTCATTCCGCCTGCCCCACCATGGTGCAGAGATAACCATGAAGAGACCCGAGATAGAGAATATCCCCCCTGCAAGCGTCGAAAGATACCGGGTGTTGGCCGTGAAGGTTTCGATGAAGAGGGCAAAAATTGGTTCGATCATCAAAACAGAAATTTGCCCGACCACAAGGGTAAGCCCAACGACGCGGAGACGTTTGTCCGCGTACATGAGTCGATAGTTCTCAAACACGGTATACTTCTTTCCGTCTACCGTTCCTCGTGAGATTTCCTTCACTTTTAGAACAACAACGACTCCGCTGACTGTGCACAGTGAGGCAGTGATAAAGAAAATCTCACGGTAACCAACTAGGTCAGCCAGCAGTCCACCAATGAACGGTCCGAGGACCATACCCCCGGCCGTAGCGGACTGGAGAAATCCCAGCGCGTAACCAATCCTGTCCTTTGGCGTGTTGGTGGAAACCAAAGCGAGGGCAGAGGCAATGAAGCCGCTGATTGCTCCTTGCACAATTCTGAAGAGGAACAACTGGTAGACGTCCTGCGAGAGACCAACCAGCACTTGGGAAATGGCAAGTCCAAAGATTGCGCGGACGACCATGATCTTTCGTCCATACCGGTCACCAAGGTTACCCCAAATGGGCGTTGCGATGAACGATAGGACAAATGGGCCGGAGAAAACAAGTCCACTCCACCGCGCCAGCTCGGCAGGTTCAGTAACACCCAATTCACGAATAAAGAATGGAAGGAAGGGGACAACGAGGTTCATCCCCATCATGGCAAGAAACTGCGTGCCCCAGAGGATGTAGAGGTTCTTACGCCATAATTCCATGCGCTACTGTTTCTTCTGTCGCGCTTGAGCCGCCTGCCATTCTCTGAAATTGGGCAACAGACTCTTCTGGTACGCTACTTCGGAAACGACCTTTGTCTTGATGTAAAACTCCTTCGTTTCCTTCGGCCAGAACACGATCGGCATCCAATCTCGTCCGAATACGCCATTCGATTCCAGTAGTTGCTCAGTAGAGAGAGGATTCCCCACAAAATACATATACGGGCTCTCCTTGTCATATTGAAACAACCGGATGACAGAGAGACTATCGAAAGTGAATGACACTTCTCCAACCAGGACCCCGTTCTCTTCGTACAACCGCTTTTTCACGTTCCGGAAGCCCGGGTTCTCATTCTCCAGTTGTGTCCCTTGAATGTAGAACTCAGTGAGCTGTTGGAAATCATCGTTCGAGATATCCAGAGTATCGTCTGCCTCCGAGAGAATGTTGACAAACTTGATGACCGCCTCTCCCGAATTGTCGGACTTGAGCGTGATCCGGTATTCTTTGGTCTCCACGGTGAGACATCCGGACAGGAGGATTGCTGCCAGCAGAAGACTGAACGGCGCGACAAATCGCATATTGAGTGGCTGAGTATTCCGGGACTTTGTTGTGGAATGAATATACCAAATGACGCCAGGAAATGCAAAGAATCGGGCGATTCCACCCGGAATGTCATCAACCTTACCATTTACTTTCTGAAGTGATTTCAGTAATGTTCTACTGCATTTCCTCACAACATGTACATCTCGATGAAGAAAGATCGCGCAAAGAAACTTCTCCTGCTTGCCATGAGTATCGGATTCGTGGTCCTGCTCGATTTTACCGGGAGTCTCGTCTATGGGCTGCTCACAGAGGATATGAGGGACCGTTTTTTTGTTTTTGATCGGGAGATCGGCTTCATCCACCAGTCAAATGTCGAGTTTGAAGTGTCATGGCCTGAAGCGCGGTCCGGGAAGGTGGTGTATCGTACGAACAACATCGGTTTGCGGGAAGATCGCGCAACATTAGAGCAAGCTACTGTGAACGATCGCGTAATTGTATTTGGAGATTCTCATACGGATGGTGTGGTGAACAACAGAGACTCCTTTTCGCATGTAGCAGAAGATCTTCTGAACCGTTCATCAGAGACTCGTGTGGAAGTACTGAACGCTGGGATCGGTCTGTCCTGCATCCGCCAGCATGCACAGCTGTTGAAGCGTTTGCTTCGGCTTCGCCCTTGTGTTGCTGTTTTCACCGTCTTCGTCGGGAACGATTATGCGGACATTTTGCATACAGCAGCGGGGCCCACCTTGTATGACCGCTGGCTGAAACACAGCATCATTTTGCGAGGCCTCCGTCGCCTCGATGTCAGTCCCCGTATGAGAGCTGAACGAGTCAACCGCTATGCAATGTGGCAGAGCATGGCGCAGGCATACTACTTCAAACAACATCCCGATAGTCTAGCCCGCGCATCCCGGATGCATGAAGAGTTATTCAGTTCCATCGATTCTACTTGCCGCGAACATAAGATTGTCCCGCTTATCCTCATCCTTCCAACGAAATACCAGGTAGAGCCCGGATCCGCGGCGGAGGATTTTGCGTCCATCGAGCATCTACTCGGATTCACTCCGGATAGGAAAACTGAAGAGGAGGTGAGTATCAATCTTCATGCAATTCTGAGGAGGCTGCGCATACCGTTCGTTGATCTGAAGGAGCGGTTCAGTGCGGCCGCCGACTCTGCACATGCCCGGCATCTGTTCTGGCAGGCGGACCACCACTTGAGCGAGTACGGTCACGCTGTAGCGGGTACGGTTCTCGCTGACACACTTCGTGGACTGTTGCGTGGACTACCGGCATCAGAGGCCAATTGATTGTTGGTCCTGTTTGCCGTATCTTCCTACGGCAGCTTCATTGTTTGATTCACTTTCCCTCCTAATCTTGTCTGACAGCGCGCATCCAGAGTCAGTGACGTCTCCAGCACAGATCGATCCCCGAATCCTCTTTTCGTCAACACTCTTTACACCTTTCATTGAAGATGATGCCGTAACCCTATCTCGTCATTTCAGGTTGGAGAAAGTGATCGTCTCGGGTTGGCGTGCATTGCTTAAGTTGCCGGGGGGTGTGTGGCGATCGGACATCACCTTGTCATGGTTCGGCTCTGTGTATGCGGGCTATACCGTTTTTCTTTCAAGAGTAATGGGGAAGAGATCCCTCATTGTCGTGGCAGGGCTGGATGCGTCGAAGGACAAACAAATCCGCTATGGCATCTGGCTCAGTCCCTGGAAATCGGTAATCATGCGCTACGCCTTTCGTCACGCGGATCGACTTCTTGTTGTGGATCCGTTCTTGGAGGGCGAGGCAAAACGCCTTGCGGAATATGATGGAGGGAACATCATCAATATTCCCTTCGGCTTTGATCCGGACACATGGAAGCCGGGAGGTGAAAAGGAGAACATGGTTCTGACCGTGGCCGCATGTCACGACCGATGGAGGATGAAAAAAAAAGGGATCGACAAGCTCTTTGCCGCGGCGGTTCTGATGCCTGATGTTCGATTTCAGATCATTGGCATCCACGCCCGCCTGATGCCTGAGGTCAACCGTGACACGCCGTCTAATGTCGAGTTGATTCCATTTGTGCCGCGGGACCGGCTGCTTGCATACTACCAGCGGGCAAAAGTGTACTGTCAGCCCTCGTATACTGAAGGTCTTCCCAATACCCTCTGCGAGGCGATGTTGTGTGGCTGCATCCCCGTGGGGACAATTGCAGGAGGGATACCCACAGCAATCGGCGACACGGGATACCTGATGCCCGTCAGGGATCAGCCTGCGCTCGTTCAGGCACTACGCTCTGCTCTGGCTTCGCCAGCGTCGGATGGGCTGAAGGCCCGCCATCGCATTGCGACTGAATTTACACAAAAACGCCGGGAGAAGGCGTTGCTGGATGTTATCCGCGGGCTTGCCCAATGAAGCGACCTCTCAAAAATCTTCTCTCCCTTGGCTTCGGCGATGCAGGGAGTCGGTTCCTTGGCTTTCTCGTAACCGTATATCTGGCGCGTGTCCTTGAACCTTCCGGGTTTGGTGTTATGAACATTGGCCTCGCGGTGCTGGGATACCTCGGGCTGGCAGCCAGTCCCGGAATTCAGATCCTTGAGGTGCGCAACGTTGCGAAGCTGGCCGGGCTTGATGCCGAGCGTGTTGGTGCTGTTGTTTCCTTTCGTCTCACGCTTGCGTTACTCCTATGGAGCGTGACCATTGCCACGGCACACCTGGTCATTGAGCAGGAGTTGATACGGAACATCGTCATCCTCTTTGCCGCTTCACTTGTACCTCTAGCTTTTATGCTCGATTGGTTCTTCCAGGGAAAGGAAGACTTTGTTTCTGTTGGTGTGGCAAAGTTGGTGAACTATGTCGTGTATGGCCTCCTTGTTCTTGCCCTGGTGCAGGGAAAGGAGGGATTACTTATGGCAGCCGCTGCGTTTGGCGCAGGGAACGTCGCTGGTGCCGCGATGCTGTGGGTAGTCTACCGCCGACGTTTTGGGAGCGTGAAAATGCAATGGTCACTAGCCGTCTGGAAAGAGATTGCCACAGCGGGAATTCCACTCGGGATGGCAATGTTTCTCGCGCAGAGTGCTACAAATCTCCCACCTCTTGTGATCGGAGTGGTGGTTGGGACAGGTGACGTTGGAGTGTACAGCGCCGCAATGAAGTTGGTGTTCTTTCTTCTCCTCATCGACCGGCTCTTGAGTGCCCTATTCCTTCCGGTGGTCAGTCGTTATTTTGTGACACGATCTGGTGAGGTACCACTTCTTGCAGAAATGACTGTTAAAATTATTATCGTTGCATCTCTACCGATCGTCGTGATTGGCATTATACTCGCCCCCACAGCAATCATACTCGTCTTCGGAGGTAGTTATGAGGGGGCAATTCCCGTACTCCGTATTCTGCTGGGCTTCTTCTCGTTCACGCTCTTGAACTCAGTCTACATGGGCATCCTGATTGGTGCAGGACGCGAGAAGGAATATGCCCGGAACGCGATGGTGGGGGCGCTTCTTCTTGCGTTTCTCATCATTGTGATGACTGCGGTTGCCGGGACTCACGGTGCCGCCTTCGGGGTGGCTGCTGGTGAATTTGTCATTCTCATGCTCATGATGCGCGCATCTAGCGTGAGTGTTCGTGTCAGGCTCGGCCCTGTATTGGTCAAGCCTCTTACTGCCGGCGTTGTCATGGCAGTTGTTGCCTATCTGAGCAACGATGCTGGGGTATTAGCAAATTGCACTCTGGCATTTGTCGCTTATGTCGCAGCACTTGCGTTGCTCCGGGGAATCACCAGGGATGAGCTGCAGTTTTTGCGGGAGAGATTTGTATGAATGTTCGTCTCGGATTGACGCACCCTTCGTCGGGATGGGAACAACTGGTTCAGCAGGAGGGGGTGTCGCATGAGGTTGTCGATGTTTTTTCCAGCGCACTGATTCAAGAGTGTAGCCTCCTGATCGTGTGCAGCGCTCTGACGACGGCCGAACGCGAAGCGGTGCAAAAATATCTCCGCGATGGTGGGGCAGTTATCGGATATGTTGCGCATCTGACGGGTCTTCCTGGGTGCGAGTCACGACCGGGACGAATCGAGTACATCGTCGCAGATCATGATGAAATATTCCCTGACGTTCATTTGCTCGACCTTGGCGTGGAGGGTGCGATTCCGCGAGAAGCGAACTGCCTTCGTCTCGATACCAACAATTTCGCGCTGTATGCAGGTGCCTTGGGGGGCGGGTTCGCGGTTCTTCTGCCCTTTGATCTGTCTAAGGCTCTTCATGACGGCGATGCCATATCCAAGAGCTTTTATGGCTCGTTGGAGAGACTTCCCACAGAACGAGTGTCACGAGTCGGCAAAGGAGAGATGCGGCAGCTCGTGCGAAGGTCGTTTGAGCTGTTGCATAGGATGCGAGGGATCCCATACGTCCATCTTTGGTACTTCCCGGAGGGCAAGGAAAATACGTTCGCGTTCCGTATCGATACCGACGGAGCGCCGCAACGGGATGTGGATGAATTGTATGAGATCGCGTCGGAGCATCGGGTCGGGATGTCATGGTATCTTGATGTGAAGAGTCATGAGCAATGGCTCCCCTGGTTTACCGGGCTGCGCGGCCAGGAGATTGGCATCCATTGCTATGAGCATACCACCTTCGAAAGCATAGACACCAATGTGGCAAGTATCACCCGGGCACGTAAACTCATGCAATCGGCTGGCCTTCGACCTGAGGGGTTTACCGCACCATTTGGCGTGTGGCACACCGCATTGGCCGCGGCGATTGATCAGGTCGGTTTTGCATATTCATCGGAATTCTCCTACGCGTACGATACGTTTCCTCTGTATCCGGAATCCTCGGGAAAAACGTACGAGACGCTGCAGGTGCCAATTCATCCCGTGTGCATTGGCAGCTTGTTGCGGATCGGGTACACGGAGGAACAAATGGTGGCCTATTTCCAGAGAATGGTCGAACAGAAGCGTGTGCGGCAAGAGCCGCTTTTCTTCTATCATCACCCAACCCATCGTTGCTGGAACGTAGTTGTGGAACTCTTCCGATCCGTTAGGAAGGCAGGAATTCCCGACATCACGCTCGGTGATTTTGCGCGATGGTGGAAACATCGCCTCTCTATCCATCTCGACGTTCGTTCCGACGAGCAAAATGTATTCGTTGTAAGAGCTAACGGGCCAGGGGGAAGTGAAGCCTGGGTCCGGATTGTTCGCCCGGACGGACGAGAAGCGGTCGTTCCCATAGAGGATACAATCCGCCTTGACGATCTCACGTGGCGCCCGCAACGCCTGGTCCCGCCGCCTGATGATATCAGGCGTATCCGTGAATTCGATCCGCGCTCAGCATTGGGTGACCTCTACACACGCATGATGAGGAAATTTACATGAACGTCTATGCCGCTTCATACCAGGCGGTCTCGATTCTTCAGGGGGGACCGAATACCCAAGTTCGGAACACAATGAAGTATCTTGAACGCCACGGTGTACGCGGCAGGCTTTTCGACCCATGGGCACGATTCAACAAGAATGAGTGCGACCTGTTCCATGTCTTCGCTGCAAATATCGGCACATATCATCTTGCGAGGGAAGTCCACACGTTGGGTGTCCCTCTCGTTGTGTCGCCAATTATTTACAGTCTCCATTCTACTGCTTTTGTTCGTCGAGTTCTCTCCGCAACGCACCTGATACAGAAGGTCGGCAAGGGCATCTGGTCGGATTATGGCTTTGCGGCGCAGATTTGTTCATGGGCGAGGATGGTTCTACCAAACACGCAGGCCGAGGCGGATCTGGTATCTGATGGTCTGGGTGTACCGCGGTCAAAGATTCGTGTCATTCCCAATGGTGTGGATGAACGATTCTATACCGCAGACCCATCACTATTCAAGAGAACATATGGCCTTGAGCAGTTCATCCTCAACGTAGGCCATATAGGTCACGAGCGAAAGAATGTTCTTGCTTTGATTCGGGCGCTCGGGCAGATCGATCATCCTTCCGTCATTGTCGGGAGAATAATTCCGGGCCCATATGGTGACGCATGTGTAAAGGAGGCGGTGAAGCACAAACAGATCCTCTTGCTTCATAGTCTTGACAGCAGCTCTGACATGCTTGCTTCCGCCTACGCTGCATGCGACGTGTTTGTACTTCCCTCGCTCTTTGAAACGCCGGGTATCGCAGCGTTGGAGGCGGGACTTGCAGGCGCGAAAGTGGTTATCACTCCACACGGAGGGTCCAAAGAGTACTTCGGTACCATGGCCACGTATGTGAACCCCCTCTCGGTCGATTCCATTCGTGACGGAATAGTCACGACGCTTCATGCGCGCCGGAATCCAGGTCTCCGCGAGCACATCCGCAAGGAGTTTCTCTGGCAGGGCGTGGCAAAGAAAACAGCGGCAGCGTATAGAGAGCTGCTGGGCGAAGAGTAATATCACCCTAACTGATTGACCAGCCCTTCCAGCTTGCCTTCCCGCACCGAGTTTTGTATCTTGCTTTGCATACGGAGAGCTGGCAGAACGGCTATTGCACCAGTCTTGAAAACTGGCGCCCGCAAGGGCTTGGGGGTTCGAATCCCTCGCTCTCCGCACAAGATCCAATTTGGCTCTTCCCCCGTCATCGTCCATCCGAAGAGGGATAGGTAGTAGCAATTCTCACCCCAAACGACTAACCTCTTTTTCATCCCTTCGAGCTATTCCAATTGGTCTGCTTTGACGTGGCTTTCCTTGGACTTGCCGGGTAGGCGTTATCTTTCCAGAGAAAAGACTTGACTTTGGCCAGTCCT
>DASRUE010000188.1:0-3052 GCA_035687895.1 Bacteroidota bacterium
GCCGTAGAGAACGATGGTTTTTGCCAGAGCGATTTTCATGGAGATCATGAACCACGGTGATGATAATGACAGGCAACGACGGTGAGCGTCCCGTACGAGCAAGCTCCCCGCGATCTTCCGGTCAACCTCCTCCAACGGGAACTCCCCTCAAAAACTCCGCGCTTTCCTCAGGAAGTGAGGTATTGATAAACATCCCGCTCCCGAACTCGAACCCGGCGGTCTTGGTCACCCGGGGAATGATCGTCAGATACCAGTGGAAATAGTCGGTGTACTTCTCGTCCGTGGGGATGGAGCGGACGGAATAGTTGTAGTCCGGGTCGTTCAGTCCGTTGTAGAGCTTTGCGAGGACGGTGCGCAGAATGCCCGCAAAGTCCACCACCTCGTCATCGGTGATGCCGTCGAACGAGGAGACGTGTCGCCGCGGGTAAATCCAGGTGTGGAACGGCGAGAGCGCGGCATATGGGATGAACGCCACAAAGTGCTTACTCTCGGCGATGATGCGCGTCCCTGCTGTCAACTCGTCTCTCAGCACACGGCAGAAGATGCACTCGCCGTGCTCATCGAAATACCGGGTTGCCTCGGCGATGCGTGCGCGGACCTGGAAAGGGACGACAGGCGTCGCGGCGAGCTGAGAGTGGGGATGGATGAGCGACGTCCCCGCGCTTTCGCCATGGTTCTTGTAGATGATGATTGCCTCGATGCGCGGGTCTTTTCTGATTTCTGCATAACGTTGCCGGTACGCCCGGATGATGTCGGCGACATGGGGAATATCCATCAGCGCTGTCGTCAGGTCGTGCCGCGGATGCTCGATGATCACCTCGTGGACGCCGACACCGCTGAGCGAGCGAAACATCCCGCCGCCACCCCTCTCCCGTGCACCTTTCACGGAGAGTGCCGGGTACTTGTTCGGAACCACACGCACGTTCCATCCATCGTGGCCCTCAAGGCGAAACGACTCATCCAGCGTTTGCCCTTCGTTCCCGGTGCAGAATGGGCAGGCACGGTCATGCCGGGGGAGTTGTGGAGCGAGGACTTTCTTTGTGACAAACTGGTCCGGCCGTTTTGCGCGCTCGTCGGCCATGATCACCCAGTCATGGGTTATCACATTCAGTCGCAACTCGGGCATGGATGACCTCCTTGTGCCGGCTCAGGCAACCGGCAGGTATTTCTTCATCAGACGATCTGCTTTCATCCAATCAACTTCCTCCACCCGATCAATCCCCTCGCAGAGTTCCGTGAGGAGCTGGTCTTGCACTTTTCCCTTCGCGAGAGCGACCGCATACGGGATCCGGTGAAACGTCACCATGGAATACTTCGGGACGAAGAGACCGGTGTAGCGCTGCTCCAGGGCCTGTTCTACTTTCTTCTTCAGCAGGAACCTGGGGTTGGCCACGTGGTCGCGCATCTCCACAAAGTTTTCCACGGCGAGGTCTGCAATCGCGTCCGCGTTCACTTTACGGAGTCTCTCAAACTCTCCGAATATGGCCTTCCAGTTCAACCCACCGGATTCCGCCCTCCGTTCTCCTGTTTCCAGTCTCAGGTCTCCTGTCTCCATTCTACCGATGATTTCATCCAGATACGTACAGTCCTCGAACGCGCAGTTCATTCCCTGTCCAAAGAACGGCACAATGGCGTGGGCTGCATCGCCAAGCAGCAGCGCCCTCCCACCGACATGCCACGGGGTACACTTGATCGTCACCATAGCGCCGGTCGGGTTGCCGAAATAGTCATCAAGCAATGACGGCATGAGCGCGGTGGCATCAGGGAACTGCTTCTGGAAGAAAGCGAGCACCCTCTCTTTCGTATCGAGACTTCGGAAGCTCTGTTCACCCTCGAATGGGAAGAAGAACGTGCAGGTAAAGCTGCCATCGATGTTGGGAAGTGCAATGAGCATGTACGTCCCGCGCGGCCAGATATGAAGCGCGTTCCTTTCCATCTGAAATGACCCGCCGCTCCCGGCCGGTATAATCAGTTCTTTGTAGCCGTAATCGAGGTGTTGCTGGGAGAGGTTGAACCTCCCCCACCGCTGCATATCCATGCGAATTGCAGAGGCCGACCCATCTGTCCCGATCACCACCTCCGTCTTCACTGTGATGTTCTTCCCCATTCCTTCATCGAAAACGGACATGTCGCCCGACTCGAAGTCCATCCCCGCGCATTTCTGGTTGAAGTGGAGACGGACACCGGGATGTTTCTCTGCCTCATCCATCAACGCCATGTTCAACTGGCTCCGTGACGTCGCGTAGATGACCTCGGTATCGTCCTTGCCATAGCGTTGCAGCGTCAGGTCACCGTTCGGAGAGTGGATCATCCTTCCCTTCATGGGAATGGCAATTTGCATGATGCAATCGTGCAAACCCACATCCCTCAGTGCGTGGATGCCTCTCGTCGAGAGCGCGAGATTGATCGATCTCCCGCCGCCGATCTGCACTTTCCGCATGTCAGGACGACGCTCGTACACGTCCACCGCATGTCCGCGCTTCGCCAGGTAGATTGAAAGAAGCGAGCCCGCAAGCCCTGCACCCACGAGAGAAACTGATTGGAGACCGGGGACGGGAGACTGTGGGCCGGGCATGATCAAAACCTTTCCGATCTTGTCTTGATGAGTTTGTACAGCATCGCAGAGATTCTTCTTGTCTTCTCCAACAACGTCGTTGCAGAATCAGGGGAAATCGTTCCGATCTCTTTGGCGAGATACAGTTGCGTCCGAAGCTCGGAGCAAGAGCCCTTCGCAATGTAAAGATGCTGAATAAATTCCTTGTTCGTTTTCCTCTCAAAACCTTCTGCAATATTCGAAGCAATGGAAACAGACGATCTTTGCATTTGATCCCTAAAGCCGAAGTCCCGGCACTCTCTCAGTTCATGATAGACTTGTTTTGAGAGCTGTAGCGCATCCTGCCACACTTCCAAATCCTCAAATTTGGTTACTGGCACGCCTCAGACCTCCTTCCACTTTCCGGTCTCCCGTCTCCTGTTTCCGTTTTCCATGATTTCGGATAGAATTTTCACAAACTCATACACATCCACAAAGCTATTGTACAGCGGAACCGGA
>DASRUE010000189.1:0-11089 GCA_035687895.1 Bacteroidota bacterium
TTCTGCACCTGCCATCCGCTGTAGCGCGTCCCTTCGTACTCGATATAGACTTTGAACCGTCCCATGCGTGTGAATCATGATGATCGTGGAATTTGTTCTTTCGCTTCAATAGTAGACAATCCTTCCCCTTTGTTCAAGTCATCTCTTGACTTTCTTCCCAGTCTCCCATACATTGGCGCACCATCCCGCGGCAACTGCGTTGACAAGAACTGAGTGATCCACCACGTACCAATCCATTCATACATTACCAAGGAGGAAACAATGAACACCAAAGTCTGGCAACGTGCTTTCTCTGCGATACTTGTTGTCGTACTTGCCATTGGTCCTGCTCTCGCCGGCGATGCATCATCCAAGAACGTCCCGAAGTCCGGCTTCCGGGCTGAGTACCTTGCGCAACTTGCGGATGTCGAGAAGAAGATTGTGGACCTCGCGGGAGCAGTCCCACAAGAGAAGTACGGCTGGCGTCCTGGCGAAGGCGTTCGTTCGATCAGCGAAGTCTACGCGCACATCGTCGGAGCGAATTACTTCTTTATGACGTTCGTGGGAGTCAAGATGCCGGCCGGCATGGATCCGGCGATGGAGAAGACCATGACGGACAAAGGGAAGATCGCCGAAATGTTGAAGCAGTCGTTTAACCATGTACGGCAGACTGTGACAGACATGCTGGACGCGAGCCTGGAGAAGGAAACAGACATGTTTGGAAGGAAGACCACGTATCGAGATGCGCTGCTGACGGAAATGAACCATCTGCACGAGCACATGGGGCAGTCCATCGCCTATGCGCGCACGAATGGCGTTGTGCCGCCGTGGACGGCGGCTGAGCAAGCATCCCAGAAAGATTCAAAGTAGCACCCATGCGCCAACCAGTGGATTGCAACTGCCTCCTCATTCTTTGTACACACTGAGAGCATGCGCAACGCTTTCCCACGACTCGGGCTCATGCTGGTTGCAATGTTGTGTTGTCGATGGGATGCGCAAGGCAGCGACTCCACACGCACTCATCTGACCGTTCACGCGTTGCTTGTTCATGATGTGGAGGTCGCCCTCGGTGATGCAGGGTCGTTCTTCACTGCCCCGTTCCATTTCTCGGGAACGGAGTGGCTGTATGCAGGAGCGGTGGTGGGGGGAACGCCGTTTCTCATGTCTCTCGATGAAAGTGTTCGGCAAAAGGTGGGCCGGAGCACAGTCAGCTCGCTCAATAATGATTTCTGGGATATCCCAACGCGATACGGCATTGTTACGTATGCCAATGTGTTCAGCATAGCAACATATGCGACCGGTCTGTTCATCAGAAGCGACGAACTTCGAGTCTCCGGTCGGCTAATGTTCGAGGCGCTTTCACTTGCGGGTGTGTCAGTCATTACGGTCAGGTATATCGCAGCGCGAAGCCGGCCATATTCAGACGATGGTCCATGGAGATTTCATGGGTTTACCTGGAGCAATGAAATCCAATCATTCCCCTCCGGGCACACAACGGTTGCTTTCGCTCTCTCCACAGTGCTCGCTGAGCGGATCGATAACATATGGGCGCGCATTGGCCTCTATGGCCTTGCAACATTAACGGCGTTTGCGCGCGTCTACAACAACCAGCATTGGATGTCCGATGTTGTGATTGGCGCTGGGTTTGGTCTTGCGGCAGGCCTTCATGTTGTGGCGAGAGAAGAGGAGCGATCCGTAGCGGCACTCCCCGGTCAGGGTCGACTTCAAGTCTTGCCGTCGCCCCGTGGAATCACGCTCGTCATACTCCTCAAGTAGCAGCCACACTCGTCAGCTTTCCCTCATTCCTGAAGAATCGCTCCGTGCGAAATCGTTGTGGGTCACATCAGTCCGGCGGGGTCGATGTCCACCGTGAGACGGACCCCTTTTTGTACACCCTTCTCCACTGAATCCAATGCTACGCGAAGGACGTGGTGGAGTTGGCTTCCGGAAGGATCTTTGCTCTTTGGACTTTTCAAGATAATGTGCCAGCGATACTGGTTGTTGATCTTCCCGATGACGGCAGGGGAGGGGCCGAGAAGAGTCACTGAGTGTTGCTGCGTCTTGAGTGCTCCAAAGAACCGCTCTGCGTGGTGTCGCACCTTTGATTCATCCGGACCTTTCGTCTCCACAAGTGCGAGGCGCGAAAAAGGAGGATAGTCCAACTCTCGACGTGCCTCCATTTCCTGCTCAAAGAACGAGCGGAAATCATGATCTATCACATGTTGCAACGTATAATGGTTCGGCTGATGCGTTTGAATAATGACTTCTCCCTTCAACGAACTTCGTCCAGCCCGTCCGGCCACCTGTGTCAGGAGCTGGAACGTCCGCTCCGAGGACCGGAAGTCAGGTAAAAGCATCTGTGTATCCGCGGAAATCACACCGACCAGCGTGACGTGCGGGAAGTCGAGACCTTTTGCAACCATCTGCGTACCGAGAAGGATGTCCGCGTTCAGGTCACCGAATTTGCGCAGAAGCCGATCGTGTGCCCCCTTGCGCGACGTGGTGTCAAGGTCCATCCTGAGGATTCTCGCCTCAGGGAACAGCGCAGCAAGCTCCTGCTCGACACGTTGCGTCCCGATGCCGCGAAGTTGAAGAGTTGCGCTGCCGCAGAGAGGACATGCCGCGTGCGGTGAACGGATCATTCCGCAATAGTGACACCGGAGATGCTTTTTCGCGAGATGATAGGTGAGGGTCACGTTGCAGTTGTCGCATGCCTCTGCGTATCCACACTCCATGCATTCCACAAATGGGGCGAACCCTCGCCTGTTCTGCAGGAGAATGATCCCTTCCTTGCGGACCAGTCTGCTCTGAATTTTCTCCCGCAAGATTGCAGAGAGAGATGATTGCTGAAATTCCTTCAGCTTCTTCCGCTCAGGTTCGGGGAGTGCTTCTTTCTGTATGGCGTATTCACGTTTCCGCTCAGCAGTCATGTCTACAATGGCAATATCCGGCATCGGCACGCGATCGATACGATCAGACATTTCCAACAGCACGTATTTACCATTCGTTGCATTGAAGTACGATTCAGCGGAAGGTGTGGCAGACCCCAGAACGACAAGAGCGTTGTTCATCGACCCGCGGACGCTGGCAACGTCGCGCGCATTATAACGAGGGACGGCATCGAACTGCTTGTACGATGTTTCATGCTCTTCATCGACGACAATGAGCCCTAGGTTTTTCAGGGGCGCAAAGATAGCGGAGCGCGGGCCAATGACAACCTTGTAGTCACCACGAAGGGCAAGTCGCCAAACGTCGTGTCGTTCGCCGGCGGACATCCGGCTATGGATGACTGCAACCTCATTCCCGAAATGACTCTTGAACCTGCGCACAATCTGCGGGGTGAGGGATATCTCCGGGACAAGAACAATCGCGCTCCGCCCTTTTCCCAGACAATGTCGGATGGCCTCGATGTACACCTGCGTTTTGCCACTTCCGGTCACTCCGTGCAAAAGAAATGTCCTGGGCGTTTCTTCATCCAGACTTCTTACCATGGGGCTGAGAACGGCCCGTTGTGCTGCATTCAGAACGATGGATCGCGTCTGTTCCTCTGTTCCGTAATCCTGTTGTCGATCGACCTCTCTCCGAAGTATCGGCAGGATGGCGGATGCTCTGAACTCCTTCACCGTAGCGGTCGAAGCACCCGATTGCTTCAAAAGATCTCTGAGCGGCATCTCTGACAATCCTTCGTTGAGCAATGACTGGAGGACGGTCAACAGTTGTCGCCCCTTCATCTTCCGTTTGGACAGTGACTGGAGTGCCTGTTCGAGCTGCGGGCGATCAACCTTGTTGAGAAGGACATACTCCATCGTGCGCGCTCGCTGTGCGGGCCGAGGGACAATTTCCTCCGTGTTGACCAACCCCTGCCTCACCATGTCGTTGAGAACGGAGTGAATGTTTTTCAATCCTGTCCTTTGTTGTAGTTCACCCGAGGTCAATGGTCCATGCTCTGCGAGGAGAGAAAGGATGCGCGCACGCTTGGGCGACTGCTTCCCGGGCTCCATCGGATCTTTAGCCGGATGCACCAGCCGCTTACTGGATTGACCGAACCCATGCGGCAAGGCTGCCTTCAACACCTCGCCAATTGGAGCGAAATAATACTCCGCAATCCATCTGCACAAGCGAAGCAACTCATCGGACACAACAGGGGCGGGGTCAAGGATATCCTTGATTGGCTTCAACGAAGAAATGGCTGAGGCAGATGGAAGTCCAACAATCAGGCCCGTGGTGTATTTTCGCCCAAAAGGGACAATGGCACGCGTGCCGACCATCGCGGATTCTTGCAATTCGGGAGGAATCAGATAGGTAAAGGTCTTTTCAATCGCGACGGGAAGGGCGACGTCGGCATACGCGGTCATGGGTGCAAGATCGAGAAAAGCAAAGTGAAGGGCAAGCGAGCTTCGTCGCGGTGAGTTGCCGGACTAATGCTCGACTGTGTACTGCGTCTTCCAGTGTGAGGCTTCGATTGGGTACCACGCCTCGTATAGCTTGGCGCATTTCGCGCGGCCGTTCACGAACAGCACGCACTTCACCCAGCGATCTTTTTCTCTCCGTTGTGAGAGCGTGTAAAGGGGAATATCCTGCGCAGCGAACTTGTACACAGCCTCGATGGAATCGGTCTCCGTATTATGGACACGCATTTCCACCGGACCCTCGATGAACGAAGCAAACCAGAGAAAATCCTTGTCCGGGATCGGATTGTGGTATGTTGCGAAGAACACCGAGGCGCTATCTTCAAAGTGGATCTGGTCGGTGGCCCGTGCGTGACCCAGGTCTTCGCGGCTGTATGTCGTGCCTATGGGAAGTGCACAAGCGGCAAAGGAAAAACAGAGTCCGGCGAGGAGGAGAGTATGTTGAGCGTAGCTCATGGGTACCTCATGATATGGCGGGATCCGCGTCCGCGGGTTGCCGGACAGTGGATGATACGAAGACCGATACGTTTTGTTCTGGCTGCAATATCATGAAATGAAGGCTAAAGGGCAACAGAAGTGGCGAGGGATGCCGTGATTCCTTGCACGAAAATCGGTGGACTCTGGAGACAGAATGTTGTAGCTTGTCACCCATGCGACGATCACTAACAAATGCAGAAATGATCCGGGCAATGCAGCTTGACGACTCCCGGTTCGATGGACAATTCTACGTGTGCGTGCGGACCACAGGGATCTACTGTGTCCCGTCGTGTAAGGCAAAGCTCCCGAATCTGAAGAATGTCCTCTTTGTTGCCACCCGTGAGGAGGCTATTGCTGCCGGGTTCCGCGGGTGCAAACGATGCCGTTCGGAATTCTTTCCAAACACACGGCCACCATGGCTCGAACCGATTTTGCACACACTCAAGCAAACAAAAACACGAAAGCTCGACGAGCAAACGCTCGCCGATGTTGGGGGCGTTGACATTTCCACCATCCGTCGTTATTTCAGAACGTATATGAACACAACCCCGATGGCAATGCATCGCAACATTCGACTCGAACGCGCCCACGCGCTCCTGAAGCGCGGCTCGGACTATCTGACTGCTGCTTATGAAACAGGTTTTGAATCGCCGAGCGGATTCCGCGATGCGTTCATCAGACGCTACGGCTATCCTCCCTCGGCACGCAGAATGAGAGAAGTGCCCCCCAAGAACATCCCCTGGTAATCCGCGCATTGCAGAATGCAGAATCATTGTCCCACGTAGTCGAAAGGCAACATGAACGTGAGTAATGACAAAGAATATGCCCTCGGGACGGATGACGCTGAGATCGTGAGACTCGGGGTGCAGCACAAGCTATGGAGCGCCTCAGCGTTCGCGATCTGGGAGCGGGCGGGTATCTCTGCGGGGAAAAGTGTTCTCGACCTCGGCTGCGGGCCAGGATATACAAGTTTTGATCTTGCGGGGATTGTCACATCAAAGGGGAAAGTTGTTGCGATTGACGAATCACCCCGATTCATTGAGCATCTGAAGAAACGTCAGCGACTCACCGATGGTGTTACCATTGATGCCCGTGTCGGCGATGTGCAACAGCTTGATTTGCATGCCGGGAGCATTGACGCGGTGTATCAGCGCTGGGTGCTCTGTTTTGTAAAGGACCCTGAGGCGGTAATTCGTGGAGCCGCGCGTTCTCTCAAGCCCGGCGGTGTTTTTGCGATTCAAGAATACATGCATTATGAGGGAATTCTTCTTGCACCAGAGAGCAAAGCGTTTCATCGTTTCGTGACTGTGGTCGCTGATGCATGGAACCTCAGAGGCGGTGACACGAAGGTCGGTTTGCGGCTCCCCGACTTGTTGGCGAAACATGGTTTGATACCACATGAAATTCGGCCTCTTCACCGGATTGCCCGACCTCATTCGCAGCTCTGGACGTGGCCAAGCATTTTCATTGACACATACGGTCCCAAGCTTGTAGAAGAAGGAAAGCTGACGACGAAAGAATACGAGGCGCTTGTGCAGGATTGGGTGGCCCGAACCAACGATCCGGGTGCATTTTTCTGCTCTCCACCTATGATCGAGATTATCGCTGTGAAGGAGTGAACAAAACATAGAGGGTAAACCTAGAATTGGAGAGCAAGCATGATAACATATAGCATTGTGAAGAGTCCAATAGGGGGGTTAGTGGCGGGAACGACAGCCAGGGGTGTTTGTCTGTTTGAATTTGCCGACCGAGGAGGATTCGAGCGAATCCATGCACGCATCCTGAAGAGGTATGGAATGGAAATGACAGCAGGGAGGAATTCGTTGCTCTCCGACATCGAGAAACAGGCGGGCGAATACTTTGCCGGGGAACGATCGGGATTTGATCTGCCGCTTGATCAGAAAGGGTCTGAGTTTGAACGCTCCGTATGGAATGAGTTGATGAAGATTCCTGCCGGCGCAACCCGTTCGTATGGTGAGATTGCCAAGCTGTTGGGCAGGCCGGGTGCAGCGCGTGCTGTCGGGAGGGCAAACGGTGCCAACTACATAGCGATTATTGTCCCATGCCACCGTGTGATTCAGGAGGATGGAAGTCTGTGCGGATATGGTGGTGGACTCTGGCGAAAGCAGTATCTACTTGATCTGGAGAAGAGGAGCACGGGAGGGGTCACCGGTGAAGGGAAGAGCGTGCCCGAACGGTCGATTGCAGTACTCAGCTGACGATCACCGGTTCCCGTTGTAAGGTAATGCCAAACTTGTTGAACACCGCATCTTGAATCACTCCGGCAAGGACGAGCAGCTCTGCAGTTGATCCACCGTAGTTTACCAGAGCCAGTGAATGGTGCGGCGAAATCCCGACGCCGCCTTTGCGGTACCCCTTTGCAAAGCCCGCATGCTCGATCAACCAGGCGGCCGGAATTTTGACTGCGTCATCCGCAAGGAATGATGGAATCGACTCGCCGGTTCCCACTGACGCCCACCGCCCCTGAAGACTCGCGAACTCATCGTGAGTCAAGATCGGATTCATGAAGAACGAGCCGACTGAACGTGAGTGGGGATCGGAAGGGTCTACCACCATGGACTTGGCTATCCGCAACGCAAGCACGCCAGTCCGCACCGCATCAAGAACGGGTCGTCCGCTGTCAAGATCGTCCAGATTGTGGGACGTTTCAAGGTGGCGTTTCAATTCGGGATACTTGATCACCGGTCTGCCGTTCGCCGTGAGGCGGAAGGTAACGTCAGTGATGATGAAGCGGTCTGCGTCCTCGGATTTGAATCGACTCTGACGATAGCCAAACCGGCATTCTATATTGGTGAACCTCACGCTCTCTAAAGTCCGGCGATCAATTGCCGATATGCTCACAAGCGTCTCTCTCACTTCCTGCCCGTACGCGCCCACATTCTGGATTGGTGTTGCACCAACAAAGCCCGGGATCCCGGAGAGGCACTCAACACCGGCAAGGTGATGGTCGATGCAATACCGGACAAATGGATCCCACATCTCACCCGCGGCGGCAGTCACCTCGGTAGACTCTCCGTGCGTTTCCCCGGCAATCCCCCGCAGGGCTACCTTTACCATCAATCCGCTATATCCATCATCAGGAACAATGATATTGCTCCCGCCCCCAAGAATGTAAGTGTGGAGACCCCTCTCCCGTGCAAAAAGGAGCGCTTCACGGAGTTGATCTGCAGAGTGCGCAACAGCAAAGAAACGCGCCTGACCCCCAAGGCCAAGAGTAGTGTAAGGGGCGATGGGTTCATTGTTCTTGATTTCGATCCGACCGGCTCGATCTGTCATGTCTTGCCTAATTGCAGCATTTGTCTATCTTCCATCCATCCTCACACGAAGGCGTTACATGAAAACCATTGTGCAATACGTCCGCGACTATCTGCGTGAAGAATGGAATCCGGTTCTGTTCGGCGTGACCGGTCTGTTCCTGACCGTGGCAATTGTTCTCAACTACGTGCTTGGTGCAGAGACAACCATTGTCCGGAGTCTCGGTCATCCCGGGTGGCAGTTCATCTTCTATCTCGCCTTCTATGCGCTGCCGTTCATGGTTACGCTTCTTGCGTGGTCTGCTACACAACAAGACTATTCGGTCTTCAAGAGAAGACAGTTCTGGTTTATCTCTCTCTTCACATTCTCCATTCTCTCGGCCTATGTCGTCCTCCACATCTTACCGTGGTATCTCTACACACATCACGTTTGGATTTATGATTCAGTTCGTGAAGACCATCGGATTATTGCCCTTCGTTGTGCAGGAAACCTGCTTCCGCTTCTTCTTGCTACTCCGTTCATTCTCTTCTACTGGCACCGCGCGGACCGAACGCGGCTGAGACCATATGGTCTCGATGCGCGCACCATTAATATGAAGCCGTATTTCCTCATACTCCTTCTCATTGCTCCAGTAGTTATCGCCGTATCATTCACAAACGACTTCCAGCAGTCATATCCGCGATACAAGTTCGGTTTTCCCGCCAACATCCTGGGTGCAGAGAAAAATCTGCTACTATTGATCTATGAGCTTTGTTATGGTGCCGACTTCATCTTTGTTGAGTTCTTCTTCCGGGGATTCATGGTGCTCGGCCTTGCACGAGTTCTCGACCGCACGACAAAGGTACAGACTTCTGCCGCAATCCTTCCCATGGTAGCCGTCTATGCCTTCATCCATTTCGAGAAACCTCTGCTGGAAGCCATCAGTTCCATTTTTGGAGGGCTTGTGTTGGGGGTGATTGCCCATCGGACAAAATCCATCTACGGCGGCATCATCCTCCATCTCGGGGTCGCCTATCTTATGGAACTCGCCGGCTCGCTGCGCATGGTATTCCGGTAACACATCCTCTATGGTCCTCCAGACTTCAAATGCGGGAGTGTGAATCCGCGATACGTATCGAAGCGGGAATCGTAGAAGACTATGTTTGACCTGCCGTCACGAAGTGTTCCTCCGGAGGGATAAAGAAGGAACTCCTCGATCGTTTGAGAGACTCTGTTGACCGGCTTTCCCTCTTCAGCATAGAACCTGAGCGTGTAATACCCGAGCGTATACGGTGCACTTTGAAGCTGCTTCAGGATGTTGTCGTATGTGTAGAGGTGAATATCGGCCATATTATTCAGACTGCTGGAGCTTCATCCTGCCGACGATCTGATCGACGGCCATGACCTGGTCCGGCGTCAGGTCGATGCCGGTTGCAGTTACTGCCTGGCGAAACTGCAGTCGGGTCTTTGCGCCGCAGACGGCCACCCCGATCTGTGGGTTCTGGAGTATCCAGGCAAGCGCGAGTTGAGTCAGGGTCAAGCCCTCCTGATCCGCCAACGTCCGGAGACGATTGATGCTTTCGATGTGCGAGCGGAACATGTCACCGCGAAAACGCCGGTCCTCGATCCGGAAATCATCAGCTTCGAAGACTGAATTCTTGTGGAATTTTCCCGTCAGAAGTCCGCGGCAATATGGTTCGCATGCCAGCACGGCAACGTTGGCGGCCCGGCAGAAAGGGAGCAGTTCCTCTTCGATCGAGCGAGTGAGGATGTTGTACGGGACAAGGGCCGCGTCGATACGGCCGTATTGGAGAGAGTCGCGCAGGATCTCCGGTGTGGCACCGCAAAAGCCGATGGCACGGATCTTTCCCAACCGGCGGAGTTCCTCCATCGCCTCCATGGTTTCACTGAGAGGTGTGGTCGGGTCGGGGCCATGAATCTGGTAAATGTCAATCACTGCGCGCCGCAGCCGGCGAAGGCTTTCTTCCACCTGCCGGGTGATGTTCCCCCGGGTGTTGAGGGGCCAGAAATGCCCTTCACTGTCGATGCCGGTTCCAACTTTTGTTGCAACTGTCACCTCGTGGATGTGAGAACCGAGCGCCTCACCGAGAATTTCCTCTGCGAGACCTGCACCGTAGGATGGTGACGTGTCGAAGAATGTCACTCCTTCTTCCACCGCGGCTCTGATCGCCCGCACAGCGTCAGACTTGACAACAGGCCCGTAGTGTCCACCGAATGGCAGGCCGCCAAGCCCAATCCTCGAAATCGTCAAACCTGTTTTGCCAAGCTGGGAGTATCGCATCCTAGGTCCGCCGATTGACAAGGGTGACCGTCGCCTGATCTGTTGGCGTGACAACGACTTTCGCGATGTTCACATGCGCGGGTCGTGTTGCCGTGAAGACGACAATCTCTGCAACGTCGTTACCGCGCAATGGTGTCATCCCCGCGTATGCCTGCTTTGCTCTTTCTTTATCTCCCCGGAAGCGAACCTCGCTGAACTCCGTCTCCACAAGCCCTGGGTCGACGCTTGTCACGCGCACCGCGGTACCGAGGAGATCCATCTTCAGAGCCTGTGTCAATCCATCCACGGCAAACTTGGTCGCACAGTACACATTGCCATTCGGATACGTCTGGTGTCCCGCAATTGATCCGATGTTGATGACGTGTCCGCTGTTGCGCTCCACCATCCCGGGGAGGACGGCGCGGGTCACGTACAGCAAGCCCTTGATGTTTGTGTCGATCATTTCATCCCAGTCCCGGGTACTCCCTTCGTGGAGCTTATTCAGTCCGCGGCTTAGTCCGGCATTGTTCACCAGAATGTCAATCGTGCGCCATTCCGGTGGAAGGGACGAAAAAACTTCTTCCACACGGTTCTTATTCGTGACGTCGAGCTCCATTGTGTGGATATGGACGGCGTGGTCAGCGATCAGCCTTCTTGCAATTGTGTCGAGCCGATCCTTGCGGCGCGC
>DASRUE010000190.1:0-3462 GCA_035687895.1 Bacteroidota bacterium
GATTGCGCGGTGTTATACAAAAGGAAATAGTACTGGTCGTTGCCCAGAAGATCGCTCAGTGCGAGAAACGCCCCGCCGGATGTGCCGAAGACAGGGTCGGTTGAGATGGCACTCTGCGCGATGTCGAGGCTGTAGTCTCCCTGGTACTTGAACGTCTTCACCTCGGACACGCCGGCGATGGTCTTCGCTTCCCACGGCTTTTCCTTATTGTAGAGATCGATCAACTTGACCGTGGTCGATGTGTCGAACACGGCATTGATGTCCTTCACCATCTTGATCTGGAAGCTGAACTTCTCGAATGCCGCGAAAACAAGGTCACCCGACTTGGTCCACGTCGGGTCGAACGCTGCGGTCGTAAAGTGCGTCACCTTTGTCATCGACCGGAAGCCTCCGGCAAACCGCCTGTTCATATCCATGATCCAGACGTTCTGCATGCCATCCGCGTTGCAGGTAAAGGCAAGTCGGTCGCCGCTCTTCGACCACGCGGGCGAGCTGGCGGTTTCGTCGCCGAACGTCAGGTAGTCGATCGCTCCCGTGGCGACATCGTAGAGAAACAGATTGTACCTGCCGTTCTTGCCAAAGGAGGTCCGGTCCGAACTGAACGCGATCTTATCGCCGTGCGGTGACCAGGCAGGGTCGCGGTCATCGTAGTAATCGTTCGTCAATTGACGGAGCTCGCGCGTTTCCGTGTTCAGGATGTAGAGATCGTTATTGCCCGACTTGTCGATGCACGAAAACACGAGTCGCTTCCCGTCCGGCGCCCACGAAGTCGAGCCGATGCTGACAAGGCTCTTGAAACGGAACGTCTGCACAATCTGGTCCGTGTGGACGTCATAGAGATGCAGGACATCGTTCTCGCCGCTCTTGGTGACGAACGCGATGATACCTTCGTGCGAGATATCGATCCGGTTACGGAACGGATGAAACGCTTCGAGCTCGTCGGTCTGCTCACCTTGGATGACGTTGGTTCCTCCATCGTCCGAATCCTTGCTGTCGAGATCCTTCTTGTAGATGCCGGTGTACCCAGTCCTGTTCCCGAGGAAGTAGACGTCGCGCGACGAGTCGTGTTCAAACAGCACAGGTTTAAAGTTGAATCCGTCCTTCACGACATTCTTGCTGACGCTGCTCGGTGCATCGTTCCGCGCAAGAAGGGGGAAGTACTGCTTCTTGAGTGCATAGAGCCACTCCTCGTCGAACTCCTTGTAGTTTTTCCCCAGCGTGATTTTGAAAATGTCGCTGAACGAACTTTCCTTCCAGAAGTTCTCCATCAGGAGAAGGATCTTCTCCTCTCCATACGTGCGCGCCAGATACTGTAGAACATTCTGTCCTTCCTTGTACATCAGGAAGGTTCCATAGATCCTATCCATATCCTTCAGTCCGACCACAAGCTCATTGAGTACCACATCACGCATCACCATCTCTGCCTGCGTGTCCCAGTTCGTGGACCAGTATTCGGCGAGGCCTTCGGTGAACCAGAGCGGTGGGAGCCGGTCCTGCGGCTTGCGGTGATCGATAAGCACGCGGTTGATTTTGCTGTGCATGAACACGTGGACCAGCTCGTGGCGGATCACATGCTTAAACGCGGAGGTCGATCCATCCGAAGGAATGACGACGCGGCCTTTGAGAAACTCGAAGAACCCCCCAACACCTTCCGGTATGAACCCGCCCGTCACGTTGGTCTGCTGGAAATGAAGGTGGGAGCTGTAGAAAATGAGAGGGACGCGCTGGTTCAGCGTGTGGTTGAACTTCACCTCAAGGTGCTTGTAACTTTCCTCTGCAAAGGACGCCCCCCGCTCGGCCAGGTCCTTCATCTCAGGGTAGTAGTAGATGTCGAAGTGTTCGGTCTTGAGGACGTGCCACTCGAAGTCGGTGTACTGAACCTTGTTTCGGCCGAAGTAAAAGAACTGGGAAGACGCCGTGCCTGTGCCCAGCAGGAGCAGGAGGAAAAGTGCACAACGGATACGTGGTCGGATCATCGCAGGCCCATCAAGCACAAGTGCAACCGAAGGAGGATACAACGATGGTGTGTTGTCTGTTTGAATGATAGGAAGTTTTGTGAGGATTTGCAAGGATGGAAGCAGACGGTCGTGTCTCAGTTCGGCCCCCGACATTCAAAATCGAGTAGACACGTATCATGTCAAACGAACTCTCCCCCTGCTCAGGTTGTGCTTCTTTCCCCTCCCTTGGCAAGGGAGGGGAAGCCATTGTTGACCGGAGAAAGGGGAGAGTTTTCAGGATCTATCACCGCAAGCATTCGTGTCCTGATTCCTCCGAAGGAGTCTCGACGAGTCGAGTCGTCGACCTTCGGACAAGATGGGACACTACCAAGCAGACGACGATTGACGCGGCCTTTGGGCGATCAGGTCGGGAAGGCTTTCCGTTCTTCCTGTGCTACCAACCTCGGAGGACCGAGTTTTCCGACGTGGTAGCCACCGGGGTAGGTCCTGTTCCTGTCGTCGGTAAAGAAATGCGGTTTCTTTCGAGGTGGCAGGAACCGAATGATACGCCCTCGCAATTTCAAGGAAGCGTTGATCAGTGTCCGGGTGAACGGCAAGGGACGCGGGAAACCAAAGGCCTGCAGCATGCTGTCATCAAGGATGGCGTAGATGCTATAACGTACGATGGGAGTGAGGATGCGGGGAAACCATGAGGCAAACAAGTCACGCGTTGCGGAGCCAATGCGCTGGTTTGTTTCCGCAAAGACAAAATGCTTTCGTTCATACTCTGCGCTGAACTTCTCAAACTCCGCATACGATGGAGGGATGTTTTGGATGCCCATCCGCTTGCCCACTTCCCGCCAGAAGTAATAATAGCCAAATCTCTCGGTCTCACACAACTTCCTCCAGCCAAACGCGTCGATCCAGCGGATCGGTTCATAGATGAATGTCGAGAGGACGTACAGGTAATCGTCGTTGGAAATCTTGAAATGACTGTGCGCCCAGTTCATCCGCTCCAGCGCTTCTCTTCCTCTCCCTTCCATGTATCCCCACTTGCACATCTCCGCGACGATGAGCGACGTATCGTCGTATCGCTTCTGTGCGCGTTGATGGAACTCGCCGGTTCTGTCAAGCAACGCGGAGATGCTCGGGACGCAGTAGGTTCTGTACAGGGCTATCTCCAGTGATCGGATCGAGTCCCAGGAGAACTCATACCCGAAGGAAAGGTACATGATTCTCATGTTGTCCCGTTCGGGATCGAGGCCCTGGATTTGCTGGAGGATATCAAACCGTCCCATACGTCTACAATGCTTATTGATGTGAGCTGCGGTTGGAGATGTTTATGCCTCAAGTACGAAGAAAAGAGTAGAGCGGTTTGCGGGCGATGGTTCTAAGAGTATGCTTCTCAGATAACGTTCGAGTAAGCACGCCGCCCCGCCGTCTATGTTCTATGATTGACGGCGGGGTGGAGCGAGTTCTATTTCCAATGTCGTGCGCGGACACATGCGCTGACTTTCCAAATGAA
>DASRUE010000191.1:0-18302 GCA_035687895.1 Bacteroidota bacterium
GATGCGGGCATTCTTAATCAAAGTGGACATGGTGCTGCTCCGTTGGCTGTATGAAATAACAAACTGCAAAACTCAAAATTCAAGGCCACACATCCCAAACGCGGAGGCTCAGGAGAAAAGCCTCCAACGATATCCTGAGCCCCGGTTTGGAATTGACTGCGTGATCTGTGACTGCCGACGCGTCTTCCCTGATCGTCGCTATGCGGCAGATCCGCGTTTCTTCATCATTGCAGCGAGAATAGCCCCGACCATCACGTACCAGAGTACACTGTAGATCGTGCTGATCCACGACAGCCCGTATGGGTATCCGTTGAACATCAGATGCATGAAGATGTAGGTAGGGAAACTCACCAGGATGCCGAGATAGCAGCCCGCCTTCGCCCCGTCTTGCACTGACGAGCCGAACACCGACGAAACCTTGTCGAATATCCAGGCAAACACAAAAACAGCCACGAAGTCACCGACAACAAACCAGACGGGATTCGTATCTTGCCGGAACAATACCGGGTTGCTCATGATGTACGTCGGGCCGAGCCATTGGGTATACACAAGGAAGTCGATAACATTTGCCACAATGCCGGCGACCAATACTGCAATCCAGAATTTGCCGCTTTTCATGGTGTGCTCCTTTGATTATTGTGGAAGATTCCCTTCAGCACATCCAACGACGAACTACATTCTAATGGATTTCAATCCCATGCTTCTTCTGAAATTGTCTCAGCGCTTCCCACGTAAGCGGTTGCGGGAGCTGCTTCATGAGCTCGTTCCAGGTGATCGCTTCCGACCCGTCGTCTTTGCGCACCATGGAGATGCAGCCGTCCACCGGACAGACAAGGAAGCAGAGACGACAGCCAACGCAATCGTCTTCACGCACCTTCGGTTGATTCATGCCGTTGTGGGGAATGAGATCAATGCACTGGTGCGCGCTGTCTTCGCAGGCGATGTAGCAGAGATTGCAGTGAATGCACTTTGACTCATCAATCCGGGCCGTGGTCTTGTACAGAAGATTCAGGTTGCCGAAGTCGGCGATGGCCGCAACCGACTTCCCGCGAACCTGGTCGAGGCTGTGATATCCTTTTTCCTCCATCCAGTTCGTCAGCCCCTCCGTCATATCGTTGATGATGCGGAACCCGTAATGCATGACGGCCGTACAGACCTGCACACTGGTCGCACCGAGGAGAATGAATTCGAGCGCATCACGCCACGTCGAGATGCCGCCGATGCCGGAGATGGGAAGGTTGATTTCCGGGTCAACAGCGATTTGCGAGACCATGTTGAGAGCAATAGGTTTGACGGCCGGTCCGGCATAGCCGCCGTGGCCTCCTTTTCCAGCGATAGAGGGTTCCAGCTCGAACGTATCGAGGTCAACACCCATGATCGTGTTGATGGTGTTGATGAGTGAAATACCATTGGCGCCGGCTTTCTTTGCGGCCCGACCCGGATACCGGACGTCGGTAACGTTGGGGGTAAGTTTAACGAGAACGGGGATGGTGGAGACTTCCGTGACCCACTCTGTAATCATCTGGCAGTACTCCGGAACCTGGCCGACCGCGGACCCCATGCCGCGTTCGCTCATCCCGTGCGGGCAGCCGTAGTTCAGCTCGATGCCATCGCAGCCGGTATCCAGTGTGCGCTTCACCATGTCATGCCACACTTCACGCTTTGATTCAACCATGAGGGACGCAATCACCGCCCTGTCCGGCCACAGCTTCTTCGTTTCTGCAATCTCCCGCAGATTCACCTCGATCGGACGGTCGCTGATCAGCTCGATGTTGTTCAGCCCGATGATTTTCTGACCGTTGAAGTCGATTGCACCATACCGGTTGACGACGTTCATCACGGGTTCGCCAATGGTTTTCCACACCGCACCTCCCCATCCTTGCTCGAATGCCTTGCACACCTGGTACGCCGAGTTGGTCGGCGGGGCAGAGGCCAGCCAGAACGGGTTGGGTGATTTGATGCCGCCACAGTTGATGCTCAGGTCTACCATAGGACAATCTCCAAATGACAAAAATCAAATTACAAACAAGTTCCAAGTTTACAACAAGATAAAAATTAGTCTGGCTATTCGGATTTAGTGATAATGACACTGAGGATCAACAACTCCGTAGCTTCTTGAACCAATACCTTTTGAGCTTGAGCTTGGGTTTCGGAACACTCGACCAATTCCAACCAATACCGCGCCTCTTTTGCTTCTTTCCTAGCAATCCGAGTTCTCATGACGAAGTCCTTCTTTCCCAGTGCCTCATTCGCTTCAATATAGTTCGCCCCAACAGAACCTGCAGATCGGACGAGTTGTTTGCTTAACTCAGTGTTTGCAACTGTTCTGGGCAAAGTATTAACAAACTGAATGACGAGCTTCGAAAACTTGAGGGTTCGCTCCTCTAGATCGTATCGTTTTGTTGGTTTTGCTACCGGGTTGACGGTTTGGATTTTCAAGGCTTGGGATTTCGAATTTGTTTGGGATTTGGTTTTTACTTCTTGATATTTCAGGAACGGGATATCCACTTGTCAATTCCATGGGCAGCCCGCTTCCCGTCTGCCGCCGCATTCACCACTTCCTTGCCGCCATTGATGCAATCACCGCCGGCGAAGAACTTTGGATTGGATGTTTGGAGCGTCTCCGGATTCACAGTAACTTGGCCCCGTTCGATCGTCAGGTTTGGAATTTGGGAGAGAAAGCTCCGCTCGATATTCTGCCCAACGGCTTTGATCACCATGTCCGCAGGGATCCGAAACTCCGAGTTCGGGATCGGCTCGGGCCTCCGGCGCCCTTCCTCGTCGGGGGCGCCCAACTTCATATGAACGCACTCAAGAGCTTCCACGTGATCACCCCCGATGATCCGGACCGGGGCAGTGAGAAACTGGAACTGGACGTCGTCGTTCTTTGCAAGCTCGTACTCGAAGTCATAC
Organism: Bacteroidota bacterium; assembly: GCA_035687895.1. Classification (GTDB taxonomy): domain Bacteria; phylum Bacteroidota; class Ignavibacteria; order UBA10030; family UBA6906; genus JAERML01. The sequence goes on from DASRUE010000191.1 coordinate 2,914, forward strand.
GCGGGCATTTCCTCACGGCCCCGGCGGTAGATGATCATCACCTGTTCAGCCCCAAGGCGACGCGCCTCGGTAACGGCGTCGATGGCCGTGTTGCCAGCGCCGATAACTGCCACCCGCCGTCCCACATCCACGGAAGGCCAGTTCCGCGTTGTTACGCGCTCAATAAAGTCAAGCGCATCCACCACTCCCTTGAGACTTTCGCCCGGGATGTGCAGTCTGCTCGCAGAAGGGAGGCCAACGCCAAGGAAGACCGCATCGTGGCGTTTCGTGAGATCGTCGATGCCGATATCCTTTCCCACCTGCACACTCGACTTGATCTTCACGCCAAAACTCTGGACGAGCTTCACCTCGTTCAACGCATCCTGCTGCTTCATTTTGTAGGGTGCGATCCCCCATGTGTTGAGACCGCCCGGCTTCTCGTTCGCATCGTAGATTGTCACATCGTAGCCAAGCAGAGCCGCCTCAGCTCCACAGGCAAGCCCCGCTGCTCCCGCGCCGATGACGCCGATGGATTTGCCGTTCTTCGGCAAAGGCGAGAATAGGGGGGGCATCCCCTGAGCGAAATACCGGTCAATGGCATACCGCTGCAACCGTCCAATCTGAATCGGTTCTTCTCCCCGACCATTGTACACACATGCCCCCTCACATAATACATCCACCGGACACGCTTTTGCACATGTCAACGCGATCCAGTTGGACTCAAGAATTGTCCTGGCAGAACCCTTAAGGTTCTCAGTGGCAATCTTCTTGATGAATGTGGGGATGTCGATGTGCGTGGGACATGCCTTGGTGCAGGGGGAGTCATAGCAGTAGAGGCAGCGATGGGCCTCCAAACTCGCGGAATTGGCCGTGAAGGGAGGGTGCAGCTCTGCGAAGTTCTTCTCGTATTGATCGAGCGACAGCTTGGGCGAAATATTTTTCATGCAAGACCGGAAGTCATCGTTTCTTCAACGGTGAGCTAGCTACTGTGGTACAGCTTCATCAGCAATCTTCAACGCTGCATCAAGTGCCTGGATCCCTGCGTCGATTTCTTCCTTCGTGATGATCAGGGGCGGAGCGATGATGAAGTGACTTACCCACGCCTGCAGGAACACGCCGTTCTTCATCATCTCCGCCGCGACCTTGTCAACGAGGAGAGGGGCTCCACTCACTTTGTCGGCGTATGTGTTGAACGGCTCTTTCGTCGTCTGGTTCTTGACAAGCTCGACGGCCCAGAAGAGACCCAGTCCGCGCACCTCGCCAATGGACCGATGGTGGAATTTGAGATCGATTAACTTCCTTTCCAGGTACGGACCGAGCGTGGCCGCACGATCAACGAGCTTCAGCCTCTTCATCTCGTTGATGGTTGCGATTGCCGGGGCAAGGGTGATCGGGTGCGCTTCGTACGTATGTCCATGGGAAAAATAGTGATCGTCAAAGTACGAGGCAATTGCCTTGTTGGTAGCGCACAGGCCCAAAGGTACATATGCCGAGGTGATCCCCTTTGCCGTTGTGAGGATATCCGGTGTAACGTCCCAGTTGTCCATCGCAAACCATCGGCCTGTCCTTCCCCAGCCGCTCATCACCTCGTCTGCAATCAGCAGCACGCGGTGGGCATCGCAGATTTGCCGCAGGCGTGGAAAGTACTCCTTCGGTGGAACCAGCACGCCGTTTGTCCCCACAACGGGCTCAACCAATACTGCCGCGACATCGCTTTCATTTTCGATCATATGCTCGATATACTCAACGCATGCAATGCCGCACTCCGGGTAATGATGGTTGAGCGGACATTTGTAGCAGTTCACTTCCGGAGCGAAGATAACGCCCGGAATTTTCCCCGCCGGTTCCATCGCCCATCGTCGCGGGTCACCGGTGGCAGCTATGGATCCCATCGTGGAGCCGTGGTACGAGCGGTACCGCGCAATGATCTTGGTCTTTCCTGTAACCATCCGCGCTATCTTGAAAGCCGCCTCGTTCGCCTCCGTGCCTGACGTCGTAAAGAAAAACTTCTCCAGACCTTTCGGCAACACCTCCAGCAAAAGCCTACTCAGTTCCGCTCTTACATCTGTTGCGTAGCCCGGCCCGATGAAAGGAAGTTGCCGTGCCTGGTCTTCAATCGCCTTGATCACGGCGGGGTTCTTATGCCCAAGGTTGACACACATGAGTTGGGAGGAGAAATCGAGATACCGTTTGCCGCTGCCGTCAACAAAGTAGCAGCCTTCCGCGTCCACAACATGGAGCGGCTTCCAGCCTTTCTGAAATCTCCATGTGCCGTATGTGTACTGTGCTGTGAGGTTGGTGATTTCTTGAGAAGTCAGTGAGGATGGCATGGATGACACCGGTGTGGTTGTTGATAGTCGTGAAACTCATCAGGAGCTGTGATTACTGGACGAGGGGCCCGTACGACTCCGGCCTTCGATCACGGAAGAATTGCCAGACCGAGCGAACTTCCTGAATCATGTCGAGGTCGAGGTCTGCAACCACAAGCTCATCCTTGTCCCGTGCCGCCTGAGCGACGATTTTCCCCCGTGGATTGCAGAAGTAGCTCTTTCCATAGAACTCGCCAATATTCCATGGGGCCTCCTTCCCGACACGATTGATCGCTCCGACAAAATAGCCGTTCGCGACTGCGTGCGCCGGCTGTTCGAGTTCCCACAGGTGTTCGGAGAGACCTGCCACTGTTGCGGAAGGATTGAACACAATCTCCGCCCCGTTCAGTCCGAGAACCCGGGCGCCTTCGGGGAAGTGACGGTCATAGCAGATGTACACGCCGATGGTTGCGTACCTCGTCTTGAACACCGGATAGCCGAGGTTGCCGGGCTTGAAGTAGAATTTCTCCCAGAACCCGGGGTCGACTTGCGGGATATGGTGCTTTCGATATTTGCCGAGGTATGTTCCATCTGCATCGAAGACAGCCGCCGTATTGTAGTACACGCCTGCCATTTCCTCTTCATACACCGGCACCACCATGACCATCTTGTATTTCCTGGCGTACTCTTGCATCAGCTTCGACGTGGGTCCATCCGGCACCCTCTCCACCATTGCATACCATTTTGTTTTCTGCTCGGCACAGAAATAGGGCCCGTAAAACAACTCCTGCAAGCACAGCATTTGCACTCCCTTCTTCCCCGCCTCCTCGATGAACGCGACGTGCTTGTCAATCATCGACTTCTTCATTACTTCAATCGGCCGTTCCGTAGATCCGACAAGTGAACACTGAATGAGTCCTGCTCGTACTACCCGTGGCATAATGACTCCGGAGATGTTGTCTTTTGATATGGACTGCGGCGAGAAAGTTGGAACCGAAGACACGGAATGAATATATCCCGCTGGCTTCTCAGAATCAATGGGGGCCAATCGATGCCGGAAAAATGGACTGAAACATGCGATTCAGGCAGTTTCAAAGACCACCCGGTGTTTTGTGCGAGTCACTTGTGCCTTAGGCAAGCAGAGTTCCGTTGCGAGCCTTCAACCCAATTCGATGATGAACTCCTTGCATTGCTCCTCTCCTTTCGGTATTTTCTTCCAGCAAGTAACCGCATCTAGCAATTCACCACCATCAATTTGTCCTGTTGCTTCTCTTCGACCAATATCCCGGAGGATCAATGAAGTCGCTCGTGTGTTTTGTAGCCCTTGGCATGACGCTCGTAATCAACGCCTGTACGCCCCGTCAGACGGAAGATCAGAAGTTCGAGGGGCTTGCAAAGAACTATATCGAGAAGCTCCTCGAAACAAAGCCCGAATGGGCCACCGGCCTGGGCGATCACCGCTACGACAGCCGGATCAGCGACTATTCCATAACGGGCATTGACGCCGACCGCTCACTGAACCGCGCGTACCTTGACTCCCTTGGCTCCCTTCAGGTTTCCATGCTGAGTCCGGTTAACCAGATCGATTACACGATCATGACCTCCAACCTCCAGTCGTGGTTGTTCCAGATCGACACTCTGAAAGAGTATGAATGGAATCCGCTCAGCTATAACGTGGGCGGGGCAATCTATGGCCTCACAGCGCGGGAGTTCGCTCCGCTGAAGGACCGGCTCCTCAGTGTAAAGGCACGGTTGACCCTTCTCCCCTCCATTCTTGACGCGGCACGGGCAAATCTCAAGAACCCGCCGCGCGTCCACACTGAAACAGCGATACGGCAGAACCCCGGCAATATCGCGATGATACGGGACGAGCTGAACACCTACCTCGAAAAAGTACCGGAGCTCAAGGATGAGTTTGCACCAATTCAACAAAATGTGATCTCAGCGCTGGAAGCATACGGCGCGTGGCTGGAGAAAGATCTTCTCCCCCGCTCCACAGGCGATTTCCGCATTGGTGACGAAAAGTTCCGAAGAAAACTCCACTTCTCGCTGGAATCCGACCTCACCAAGGAAGATGTTCTTGCAAAAGCCGAGGCCGATTTGAGAGCAACTCAAGATGCGATGTACGAAACCGCACTTCCTCTCTACAAGAAATTCTTCCCAAAGGTGACCGACCCAAAGAAAATCGAAGACAAAAGACTCGTCTCAAAAGCTGTCCTGGATAAGCTCGCAGAAACCCGGCCGACGAACGAGACAATTGTGGGGATGGCAAACCAGATGGTACAGTCCACAACGGACTTTGTCCGGTCGAACAACTTAATGACCGTGCCGGCAGAACCGGTGAAGGTGATCGTGATGCCGGAATTCCAACGAGGCGTCGCGGTGGCCTATTGCGATGCACCCGGACCACTGGAAAAAGACGGGGAAACCTTCTACACCATCTCACCTACTCCGGCAGACTGGACAAAGCAACGGGTGGAGTCGTTCTTCCGTGAATACAACAACCACATGCTTCAGAACCTGACCATTCATGAGGCGATGCCAGGACACTATCTGCAGCTCGCACATTCCAACAAATTCAAAGCACCTACCATGGTACGTGCAATCTTCGGCAGCGGGACATTCGTTGAGGGATGGGCAACTTACGCCGAACAATTGATGGTCGAAAAAGGTTACGGCGGCCCCGAAGTGAAGATGCAACAGCTTAAGATGCGTCTCCGCCTGATCATTAACTCCATCATCGATCAGAAGATTCATACTGCGGGGATGACAGAGCAGGAGGCCATGGACTTGATGATGAAGAAGGGTTTTCAGGAAGATGGTGAAGCCGCAGGGAAATGGCGACGTGCGTGCTTGACCTCCACACAGCTTTCGACATACTATGTGGGAAATATCGAAGTGAATGCCATTCGTGCTGCATATGAGGCAAAGGAAAAAGGTCCATCGGACATGAAAACCATGCATGATACTATTCTTTCTTTCGGCTCCCCTGCGCCAAGGTACGTTCGGGCTGCGATGGGTTTGTGAGTGAAACAAACATGAACAGCCAAAAGGAAATCAGCCGCAGGTTTCTTCTCTTCGGCGCACTTTCCGGAGGAATCGGTGTTGCCCTCGGAGCCTTTGGCGCGCACGGGCTGAAAAACATTTTGGGGCCAGCCATGCTGTCCGTGTTCGAAACCGGTGTCCGGTATCAGATGTATCACGCGCTCGCAATGCTCGTAGTGGGAGCGCTTGCTGGCACACGTAACACACCAAAGGAATTGAATGCTGCAGGTTGGAGTTTCCTGGCCGGGACTGCCCTGTTCTCTGGAAGCCTTTATGTCTTCGCACTCACCGGAGAGCAGACCTTTGCCATGGTGACACCTGTAGGGGGCGCGGCGTTTCTAGCGGGCTGGGGTGCGCTCGCATGGGCTGCAATGCGGGAGAAATAAATGTGAATTGTGGCTAGTGTCTCAGTTTGCGAATCCACCTCAGGCTGAGTCCCGACAAAGTCGGGAAAGCCTGTCATACGAGCATGTGTCACCTTCGACTCCGCTCAAGGTGACAGTTGTGCATAGGCGGAATCAAAGTGAGACGCCACCGAATTGTGGAGTGTATTGTCTTTCTAGTCGAATGTCATATCTTGTCAGGAAGGTTGCCGGCAATGGCGTGACTAACGGTGTTGCAAGACCTATCCTGCCACGGACAGCTCTTTCATCGTCAACCAAACCCAGGAGGTTCCATGAGACAGTCTGGAACGATCTTCGCAGTGCTGATGATGGTCTCCGGTATTGCATTTGGACAAAACATCCAGAAAGGCGATTTCGCGGCATCAATCAGCAGTGAGGGCTGGTCCCTTGCACAAGGGACTGGCGACCGTGCACATATCGAGTTCATCACTTTCGAAAAGCCATTCGCTGACATTCCAAAAGTTGTTGTCACCCTTACGGGCTACGAGGCCACACCGGGGGCAGATGGAAGCGTCAGGGTCCATATCGCGCCCGAAAAAGTCACCAAGCTCGGCTGTGTTATCAAGGTGAAAACCTGGGGAGACAGCAAGGTGAACGCTGCCTGGGGAAGCTATATGGCTTTCGGTAAATAGGATGGCGTTCTGCGTATTCATAGGGGCTATCTTCTCACGGAGGTAGCCCGTTTTGTTTCTGCACAGCATCTGATTACCCATGTTCCCAAAGGAGAGCTCCCGATGTTCGAGCAAGACATCAAAAGGCTCCTCGCCGCTCGTCACGAGGATTTCGTCGACCACACGGCCAGCCACACCGCCATCGACTTCCATCTCCCCCGACGGGCGATCTGCATTGATGCCAAAGAGAAACGACAGAAATTTTCAACGCGGAATTGGGCTGGTGCGTTGCCACCCCAGGAACACCTCTTTATCGTTGACGACCTTGCTGTCCGCAAGCTTCTCCTGCATGCACCAGATAGCTTTTGCCTCATTCGCGACAGCTCCGCTCCTTCGGTAATATATTACGTCTACTCCATTGTTGATTTTCTTTGCATCCCCAAGCAGCGCAGCCGCCGGCCTATAGAGCGGAGCGTCCGAGCAATGAAGGGCAAGTGGCTGGTCGACTTTCGCGATGCTGCTGCATTTGAGGAACTCGACGAGGCCCTGGACTATATCCTCCGCTATCCACGGAAAAGGAAGGAAATCTTCGAGCGCCACATTGATTGCTGGGGGAAATATCATACTGAGGTAATCCTGACTGCCGGTGCAACCAGGACGGCACGCTACTGGAAGGAGGACGCAACTTCCCACAGATGATCAACATCGCTTCTTGAACTTGCCTTGGAAATTATCGACATTGGAACAGTTTCATAGGCATCCTGGGCACGATCACTGATTTAGGACTAACTCGATGAAAAAGCTCCTCGCCTTCGTAGGCCTTGCTGCTTCGGGAGTGCTCATCTGGTTCGTGTTCGCTTTGTGGATCGGATTGTATTCCTTCTACTCCTACCCTCCGTCCAAAGAGCATCCCGATGGGGCAACGCTTATCGTCTCGCGAGACGAGTGGGAGCCGAGGTACAACTCCCCCGACTACAAACCGCCGGAGATCGACAAAGACGCCAAAAAAGGGAAGGGCATTGGATTTGGAAATCCGAGCAGACCGCGACGACCAATCAGCATTCGCACCATTGTCAAATTGCCGTACATCGAATGGTTATACGAGAAATCTCTGCAACCCCAGGAACCGTGACGCAAGACGCTGAGTTTGGTCTTTTCGCATCTTCGTCCAACTGAGGAATTCCCCCTCTCCTCATCTACTCGCCGGCCACCGTTCACCGATAGTCAGCCGCCATTTACCTATTTGCCCGCATCTCCCACGTGTTGCCTCCGTATATTTGCGTGCAGACGACAGAGGATTCTGCTTCCTGCGTTCAATGACGTGAAGTCTTGAGAGATGAAGCATTTCTTCGTATCTTTGTGTGCTGCAGAAACGCCAATTGACCCGGATACTTTCAAACACGACATATGAGTACTGAAACAGAAAAGGCCGATCTCTCTGCACTCAGGATCAGTCACGAGAAACGTGAAGGGGAAGGCGGGACGAGCATGCGAGTGAAAGTCCTGGTAGCTGGCGGCCTTCTCGTCCTCCTTGCCGGAGGATACTTCGTTATGAGAAATAACCTGACCGCAGGAATGGAAGTTGAGCTGACCACCGCCACACTCACATTTCCTTCACAGGCAAATGCCGTGCTTAGCGCCAGCGGCTATGTGGTGGCACAGCAGAAGGCTGCGGTTGCTTCGAAAGGAACGGGACGACTCGTCTACCTGGCCGTGGAAGAGGGTGACCGTGTGAAAAAAAACCAGGTCATTGCCCGGCTTGAGGATCAGGATGTAACCGCGGCGTTGGAGAAGACGAACGCGGATTTTGAGCTTGCGAAAGCAGATCTCGAGGATGCGGAACTCTCTCTTGAACGTCAGCAGACGATGTACAAATCCGGACTTACTTCAAAGGCTGAACTCGATGCGGCGATGGCGCGCTATCGGCGGGTGAAGGCTTCCATTCGTTCGGCCGAGGCATCCGTCAGATCGGCTGAAGTTTCTCTGGAGAACACGCGGATTCGGGCCCCGTTCGATGGAACGGTCCTGACAAAGAATGCAGACGTCGGTGAAGTGGTGGCCCCCTTTGGCGCCGCATCGAACTCCCGCGGTGCCGTGGTAACCATGGCGGACATGAGCTCTCTGGAGGTCGAAGCCGACGTTTCCGAATCCAACATCACGCGGGTTAAGCCGGGCCAGCCATGCGAAATTGTCCTCGACGCGTACCCTGAAAAACGATACCAGGGTGTTGTGAGCAAGATCGTCCCCACCGCTGACAGAGCCAAAGCGACAGTTTTGACAAAAGTGAAGTTCAAAGAACGTGACGATCGAGTCCTACCCGAGATGAGCGCCAAAGTCACGTTTCTCTCCAGGGAAATCGAAGGAGCTGACACCGATGCACCTCCCCAGGTTACAGTTCCCACGAGCGCTGTAGTCTCGCGGGGTGGTGCCGACGTGGTTCTTCTCGTCCGCGAGGATCGTCTCACCGAGGTCCCCGTAAAGATTGGTAACCGCATCGGTACCAGAATAGAAATCCGCGATGGCATTGTGCAGGGCGACGTTGTGGTCCTGCGCCCCGACGAGACGCTTTCAACTGGATCGCGCATCGTTCCGAAGAAATGAAGTCTACACCCAGGTATCGACAACCTCTTGAGCACTAACAACGGAGACGCTGATGGCTGAAGCCAATCATCAACTTATTCAAGTGAGAAATGTCTCAAAGGAATACCGACGCGACAGCCAACGTATTCCGGTCCTCACCGACATCTCATTGTCGGTGCCGGAGGGTGAATTCCTCGCATTGATGGGGCCGTCCGGTTCGGGCAAGACGACTCTCTTGAACCTCATTGCCGGAATCGATCGCCCGACAGCGGGCCACATCCTCATAGGCGGCACCGATCTCGGCTCCCTGAGTGAACCCGCGATGGCCAAATGGAGGGCAAGGCACGTGGGCTTCATATTCCAGTTCTATAACCTCCTCCCTGTTCTGACAGCTTATGAAAACGTGGAACTCCCTCTTCTTCTCACCAATCTCTCCAAGAAAGAGAAACGCGATCACGTGGAGGCGGGACTCAAGCTCGTTGGTTTGGGAGATCGTATGCAGCACTACCCGAAGCAACTCTCCGGCGGGCAGGAGCAGCGCGTTGCCATCGCCCGCGCGATCGTCACCGACCCAACGATCCTTGTTGCCGATGAACCGACGGGCGACCTGGATAAGAAATCGGCAGAAGAAGTGATGGTATTGCTCGACCGCCTGAACAAGGAGTACAAGAAGACAATTGTGATGGTGACGCATGATCCGCGGGCAGCGGAGAAAGCCCACAAAATTATGCATCTTGACAAAGGCGAGCTCACCACCTGAGTCTCCACTATTCAACAACGTTTCCATGAGAATCCTCAAACTGATCTTTCGTAACATAAACCGTCACAAGCTGCGGAGCACCCTGACTGTGCTCGGTATCGCCATGGCGGTTATGTTCTTCGGCGTCCTGAGAACAGTGGTAGATGCATGGCATGCCGGTGTCGATGCTTCTGCCAATAACCGTCTTATTACCCGGCATGCAGTGTCGTTCATCTTTCCTCTGCCATACGCGTATCGTGACCAGATCGGTCGCATCCCGGGAGTCTCCAAAGTAACGTTTGCTAATTGGTTCCAGGGTGTATATATCGACCAGAATCAGTTCTTCGCCCGTCTGGCCGTCGATGCGGAGACATTCTTCGACGGCTATCCTGAGTTCCTCGTGGAGCCTGATCAACTTGCGACCTTTAAGAAAGAACGAAATGCATGTATCATTGGCGAGAAGACGGCCCGGGACTACAACCTGAAGATCGGCGACGTGATGCCGATTGAAGGGGACATCTATCCGGGAAAATACGAATTCGTCGTCCGCGGAATCTACAAGCCCCGCGATGAACGAATTGACGCAACCCAAATGCTTTTCCACTGGCAATACATTGATGAACGGCTCCGGCAGGAGCAACCGGACCGTGCAGGTGATGTCGGCTGGTACATCATTACCATCAATGAGCCGGGTAAGGCGGCAACAATCTCGCAGACTATTGACGCCCTATTTGCCAATTCACGGGCCGAAACCAAGACGGAAACAGAGGCCGCGTTCCAGCAGAGCTTCGTCTCCATGTCTGGTGCCATTATTACTGCAATGAACTTCGTGTCGTTCGTCATCATAGGTGTCATTCTCCTCGTTCTTGCCAACACCATGGTGATGACTGCCCGCGAGCGCATTAGAGAATATGCCGTACTAAAGACCATCGGCTTCACTACATGGCATATTGTGGGCCTGATCGCAGGCGAGTCGCTATGCATCTCGATGCTTGGTGGCGCCATCGGTATAGCACTATCGTTCCCGATGGTGACTGCCATTGGGGCGAGCATCCCATCAGGCTGGTTCCCTATCTTCGATCTGAAACCGATGACGCTTGTTCTTTCAGGCCTTTCGGCACTCATCGTAGGGGTCATCGCAGCACTCTTCCCCGTCTGGCGGGCAGCCTCAATGAAGATTGTTGACGGGTTGCGGCAGATAGGCTAAGTCTGAATTGAGTTTTTCATCATGCAACGGTACTGACCATGAGAATTCCTTTAACCTACAGCATCAGAAACCTGTTCACTAGGAAGCTCACCGCCGCGTTGACCATCCTCGGGATTGCCCTGGTCGTCTTTGTTTTTTCGGCCGTATTGATGCTGGCCTACGGGATAGAGAAAACCCTTGTGGCAACGGGCTCAGACGATAACGTGATCATGCTTCGCAAGGGATCTGAGAATGAACTGTCGAGCGGGATCGACCGTGACCTTGCGAATACCATTCGTACCCTCCCTCAAATCGCCACCGGAGCTGATGGCAAGCCGCTTATGACAACCGAAGTTGTCGTCATCATCAACCTGAACAAGATCGCCACCAATGACATGGGAAATGTAACGGTCCGAGGGGTGACACCCCAGGCTCAAGCACTTCGGCCCGTTGTACGTCTCACCAACGGGCGGATGTTTTCTTCAGGCTCGCGGGAGGTTATCGTAGGCAACAACATTAGCAAGCGTTTCCAGGGAGCGCAGCTCGGCCAGACCATCAAGTTCGGCGGAGACCTTTGGACCATAGTGGGGGTGTTTGAAGCTGAGGGGACAGGATTCGAGTCCGAGGTATGGGGAGACGTCGACCAATTGATGCAGGCCTTCAACCGACTGAGCGCGTTCTCGTCAGTCACAGTAAAGCTCAAGGAACGCGGTGAGTATGACGCTCTCCGCTCCACGATGGATGCAGACAACCGGCTGCAAACCGTCAAGACTGAACGAGAGAAGGAATATTACGAGCGGCAATCACGTTTCATGGCAATTTTCATTCGCGTGCTCGGCATTTTTATTACCATCGGCTTCAGTCTCGGTGCAATCGTTGGCGCAGTAATTACGATGTACGCTGCTGTCGCCAACAGAACTGTCGAGATTGGTACGTTGCGGGCACTCGGGTTTCAACGGTCCAGCGTCCTCTTCACATTTTTGCTGGAGTCCATCTTCCTTTCTCTTGTCGGCTGGCTCGTGGGCTTGGTGCTGGCCTCCGGGTTGCAGTTCTTCACCATCTCAACGGTCAACTTCGGCACCTTTGCCGAGCTCGCCTTCAGTTTCTCTCTTTCGCCCATGATTGTTGTCGCATCTCTCCTTTTCTCCCTGGTCATGGGTGTTGTCGGGGGGTTCTTCCCGGCAGTGCGTGCCGCACGGTTGAACATACTCACGGCTCTCCGAGCTGCATAGCACAACGAGCCCACGGTCTAGGAGGCCTCACGTGGAGTCATCCCTCCAAGGTCTCCGAGCTTTATTGTTACTGCTCTTCTTCTTCGTCGTGCAGTGGATTTCACCCCCCCCGCATTCCTCCTTTTGTGGAATCTTCTGCGAACCACCCCTACCCTCGCCTTCATTTCCGTGAACTTCAATCACTATACATGGAGGCTTTCTGGCATCTCTTTGGCGTTCTTCAGTTCGGAAGATGCTTGAGTAAAATGGCGCCAGTTCAGGAGATCACGGAACTCATGAATGACATCGCTACACACAAGCAAAAAGTGGGTCCAATCAAGCCGGCGGCTCACCGGGCTGCTGCGGAGCGTGGACTTGCATCTGGTGAATATTGACCCCTTTGGGGGTGTCAAATTGTAACCCTGCAAGGCAGAATGTAACAATGGATGATGGCAACCCCCGCTTCCATCGCGCAATCAGCGGTATTCCAAGGGGATCATTCTGGCACTCTCTTCGTTCGTTGTGAGCAGCGAACGATTCTATCGTTTTGCAGGATTTTGTGGTTTTCCCTGAAGTATGGTTCACCAACTCCCCCCAACTGTCGATAGCTTGGAGTTCAAATGACGACCGGTCAAACAATGCTCACCCTGGCAGCCTTCGTGTTCCTCTCGACGGTGCTGATGAATTTCTATGGGACACTGGCGATGACAGGCGCCGACATATCGTCGGGGCAAGATGGCATTCTCGCCACCACCATTACCACATCGTATCTCGAGATAGCGCAGGGTCTTTCGTTCGATGAAATTACCGACACATCTTCGATCGCGATCAATAACCCCACTGCTCTCACTGCATCGGGATCGCTCGGACCAGATGGGGCAGATGAAGATAGTCTCTACAAGTTCAACGACTTTGACGACTTCAAAGGATTCTCCTTTGAGAAGGAGGCAGGCGGCACCGGGCGACGCTACCGCACGACATTCAACGTGTACTATGTGAGCACAACAAACGTTGAGACCAGCTCCTCGGCAAGAACGTTTCTGAAACGAATGGACCTGAAGACGTGGCGTACATTTCCTCCGGCTCGCACAACTGACGACCTGGACACGTTGAACATGTCGTTCGTGGTCGGGTATTTTCACTTTGATTGATTGCTTGATTTCTTGAATTCATAGCAGGGGATTCGTGTATGGCAGCGATAATGGATATCATCTACTCGATCATCCTTGGTGGAACGATCCTCATGATCATTCTGAACGCCAACGATATGGCCAGCGAGAACCACTCCGTTTACAACGGAGACATGCTCGTTCAGGAGATGCTCATTACCACAGCACAGATGGTGGAGGGTGAATTCCGCAACATGGGATTTGGCATTCCGCAGACCCAGGCATCCATCATTGCTGCTGATTCATCAGATATCACCTTTCTTTGCGATCTCGGCAGGGATGGCGGTTTGATTGATCAGGTGAGGTACTACGTCGGACCAACTTCCGAGCTGAACAGGACCCAAAACGAACTGGACCGATATCTCCACCGAACGGTTAATGGAGGGGGTGTAAACGAGATAGGTGTGGTGACCATCTTCAAGCTCCGATATCTGACTATCGCGGGCGAGGAACTGACAACACCTGTTGCTTCTGATCGCTTGAGCGAGATCTTTGTTGTAGAAGTGACCATGGAAGTCCAAAACCCTTATGCCATCTTGCGCAACGCATCGGAAGTTGGCGAAGGGGAACGAAATGCGCTGTTTTCCAGTTCCCTATGGCAGCAAACCCGACTGGCATCACAGAATTCGAGACGATAACCATAACCGAGGAAGGAAAGCATCATGGGCGGCAAAGCGGCAATTATTCTGGTGGTTGGGTTCAGCTTCATCCTCACATACATCGGGCTCAATCTCAACAGTATGTCCACGAGGACTGTTGGCAACATGTCAAGGTACCACGATGCTACAGCGGCGCACAACCTCGCCACTATTGGAGCAAATGTGGGTCTGGCAAAATTCTACGCCGACACTTCCTGGATATCGGGCAGCGTGACACAGACGCTGAACACCAACACCCTTCGAGGAAGCTTCACTGTAGAGATGGCCGACATTAGCGTCAACAACCTTCGCATGCGGAGCGTCTCCTCCTACGCTGTCTCCGATCCAACGTCAACAACCCGTACGCTCTACGACACAGTGGAGGTCTACTTTGACAAGAACAAGCTCAATAGTTTTTCCCTCTACGCGTGGATGACGAATATTGAAGGAAACGTCAACTGGATTACTGGTGATACCGTGTGGGGACGTGTACACTCGAACGACTATCTAACCGTCAACGGGCGTCCGGTGTTCATGGAGAAGGTCACTACCTCCCAGAACTTCAATCCGCGACTTGGAAGATCGCCCAACAACGCCATTCTGAAGAATGGCTTTGAAGCTGGCGTCGCAAGAATCCCTTTCCCCACTGACTTGTCCGACTTGAACCAGGCCTCCAAATTCGGTGGGCGACGGTATACAACGGATATTTGGGTGACGTTGTCAGCCGGCAGCGGCGCGAACAACGACGGCATGGCCTATGTACGGACGACACAGACCGGGCCGATCGTGGATTCCGTTTTGCTTAGTGATCCGACGTTCAACGGAGTTATGTACGGGACGGGCCGCGTGAACGTGCAGGGAACGCTGGATGGAAAGCTCTCCATCGCTTCACTCACCGACCTCTATATTCAGAACGACGTTGTGTACGAGCACAACCCCCGTTTTTCGACAAGCGATGATATGTTGGGCCTCATTGCTGAACGAAATGTAGTAGTTGCAGACAACGCTGCAAACCGGATCAACTGTGAGATACATGGCAGCGTCTTCACTCGCACGGGCTCATTCACAGCAGAGAACTACAACAGCGGCTCACCGAGGGGACTACTAAACTTCCTAGGCTCGATCGTTCAGGAACGGCGTGGTGCGGTAGGTACGTTCGGCTCGTCCGGACTCCTGACCGGGTATTACAAGCGCTATCGTTACGATGAACGACTTGCCGATCCGGCTATTCGTCCTCCGTTCTATCCAGGTTTCTATCTCCGCTCCTACGCGATCGCCAATTGGTGGGAGAGCTTCAGAATCATGGAGTTCAACTAGAATAGCCCGTGGGAATTGCAAAACGGGAAAGCCGGCGAGAGCCGGCCTTTTCGTTTTCGGGAAGCTCCTCGTGCGGCCCACGCGTTGCCCTGCAGTTCTTCAGCATCTTTACCATCAATTCTCCTCTTTTTCGCGTTTCCCCGTCACGTCCATTCCATTTGTTCAGCCACCCCCTTGCGTCGCTCATCTGAGCGGTCCTAG
>DASRUE010000192.1:0-2383 GCA_035687895.1 Bacteroidota bacterium
GGGTTGTAGTCCTTTGGGTTCCGAGCCCAGCGGAATACCCACTGCGGATTCGTCTTATAGCCAATCCTGTTTAGTTCCGGACCAATCTTCGGCAGGTCCGTGTATCCTTTGATCTCGTGGCAGCCATGGCACCCCGATTCAATCATTAAGCGCTTTGCCTTTGTGAAGGCAGGGGTGGCGTCGAGCACACTCTGGTTCTCATGACACTCATTGCAGGATGCGTACACATCAACACCCTTGAGAAGAGGATTCTCCCAATGATGATCCTCGTCGCCGTGGGCCATGCCTGCCGTTAACGCTGCCCCTTGCCCCCGATGGCAGGGGGTACACCCGTAGAGTTCCGGGTTATGTTTGGCAAGGAGTTCCGGGAGCGGATGCTTTTTGTATGGCTGCTGCGCGTCCTCCATCGTCTCTTCATTCCACGCAAGATGGCACGTCTGACATCTGTCGACACGTGCCTTCGGATCGTTGAAGGGGTTTCTGTCATAGTCAAGCATCATCACCTGCTTGATCTCGATGGGCGAGGAGGAAACCCGGTTCAACTTTGTTTCCCATTTCTCGATGCTCTTCCGGAGATCGGTGATCTGGGTCTGCACCTTGCGGACATTCTGGCGATACTCATTGAGAATCGCCAGCAGGCTATCCCGCGATCCTTCCAGCTGCCTAACGACAGTCTGGTGCGTGGTCATCTCCGCCTCATTCTCTTCAAGTTTCCTTTTTTCCTTCAGGTCCTCTTTGCCCTCATGCAGGGACCTCTTATAGAAATAGTACGCCTCATCCCCCCGGCTCTTGGCAAACTGATATTCCCGGTTTGCCTCCACTAATTGTTCAAGGATATGGTTGTATGCGGCCTGTACAGAGCGGTATCGCTCCCCTTTCATGGAATCCTGGGCGACCTGCAACTGGGAGCGCAGATCGATATAGGAAGCAGAATCAAAATCTGCAGCTGCCTGGTCAATGCGTTCCTGGATCCTCGTTGTCGCGAGCTGAAAGTATTCCTTCTGTTGCTCCTTCCAGGGGCGACGCGTTGCAACTTCATCCACGACCGCCCACATCGTCCCGAGGAACAATAGACCTGAAAAGACAAAATAATATGTGCTGTAGTTCCGCGCTTCGATCGGTACCTGTTTACGTTTCTCAAACACGAGCAAGCTCCTTCCCGACAGATTGACATCCGGGTTGCTTCGTGACGAGGGCAAAGGCCGCGGAGATATTCAACGTGTGCATCGCTATATATTGAACCAGGGAGTGACGAGGATGTATTTGATGTTCAATGCGAGGCGAAGGATCACCTTGATGGGGAGCGCCATCATGGTCATGAAAAGGAATGCAGTGACACTGTACCGGGCCGGCCCCAATTTCTGGATGATCTCCGTCTTTCTCTTCCACAGGTAGAAGCCGACCGCCAGACTGTACCAGAGGAGAATCGTCGCTGCCCCGATTGCCATGGCCAGAGGATTCAGCGAGTCGTCCACAAGACGCGTGGGGACACCGAAGAACAGTTCGGTGAAGTCAATGTTGGTCAGCGCCACGACACGGTGCGTGTCCCAGTATTCCCACGGGAAGAAGAGGTTCCAACCCGGTCCGCGGAAAAATGTCCCCAACACAATGAGCGACACCCACATCACGAGGAAACCGAAATGAAACGTCAGGATGGCAAACTTCCGTTCTTTGAATGTGTAGTACCCGTTCCCTTTGGGGTTGATGTCGATATATGGAATCGCGCAGAGGCCAAGGATGATGAGAGTGGGAACCACCACACCTGCAATCCATGGGTCAAAGTAGACGAGGATTTCCTGCAGTCCGAGAAAATACCAGGGAGCCTTGGAAGGATTCGGAGTCAGCGCGGGGTTTGCCGGTTCTTCCAACGGTGCGTTGAGGCCGATGGACCAGACCGTCAGTATGGCCATCACGAGAAGCGCGGCCAGAAACTCCACCTTCACCAGATAGGGCCACACCTGAACCTTGTCAGCCATCGTCGCCTCTTCCGAGGAACCCATCCGATCATTCTTCAATCCCTTCTTTGTGGCAAACCACGTATAGAACACGGTCAGAAGAAGCATGAGGACAATCGGAACGTTGTCCGGCTTCGAGATTATTTTCAGAAGGTATTCCATATTCTCTCAGGAAGCTAGAATTGTTTGGCGTTCACATCGGGTCCGGAGATGCCGCCATCTTTCCTGATTCTCCAGAAGTGCACGATCATGAACACCGCGCCGACGAGCGGTAGGAAGATGCAATGCAATACATAGAACCGCAACAGTGTCGGCGGACCGACCTGGGTTCCACCTAGCAACACGAATCGCACATCGTTGTCAATGCGCATGCCAAGCTCAGGACCAAAGGGTCCTTCATGTCCGAGCAGGGGTGTTGCACGTGCCAT
>DASRUE010000193.1:0-12026 GCA_035687895.1 Bacteroidota bacterium
GCGATCGGCGCTCCGCTGTTTGTCTATCTGCTTCGGAAGTCATAGTTCGTTACCTTGCCTTCCAAGACATATTTCCGTACATTAGTCTCCAAGCAGCCCGGCCAAGTCACTCATCTGTCTGCATTTGCGTTCATGCACGCCATCAGCGTTGATACCATCTCCTTTGGTTATGAGCTCGGGGTACCCACGCTCAGAGATGTATCGCTTTCGGTGGCGCAGGGTGAGTTTCTCAGTCTGGTTGGCCCCAACGGTTCCGGCAAAACCACGCTCCTCCGACTCCTCGACCGGATTTACGTCCCCCACCGGGGCACCATTACCCTCTTCGATCGTCCATTGAGTAATTATACACGTGCGGCCATTGCCCGCAAGATAGCATTTGTTCCGCAGGAGAATGGCATCATCTTCCCGTTCACTGTCCTCGAAATTGTCCTGATGGGACGCTCACCCCACAGCAGAGGAACCGCGTTCGAGAACCCGGCGGACAGGACAATTGCCGAAGAGGTGATGACCCTGATGGATATTGCTCATCTTACGTCACAAGCGGTCACGTCTCTTTCCGGCGGCGAGAAGCAGCGAGTGTTCATTGCCCGTGCACTCGCACAGCAGCCCGAGATCCTCCTGCTTGATGAGCCAAACGCGCATTTGGACATTGCTCACCAGGTTGACGTGTTCAACATCCTCCGGAAACTGCACAGGGACCGGGGACTGACTGTCATCTCCGTGTCGCATGACCTGAATCTCGCGGCAGCTTACAGTGACCGGATTGCAATGCTTGTATGTGGTTCTCTCGTCGCCGTTGGAACGCCGGAGGAAGTCATCACCGAAGAACGGATCAAGGATGTGTTCCAGACCAGCGTTCTTGTTGATCAACACCCCCGGGGGGGCGGCCCCAGGATTACACTTATTCCTTCCGCCTCCTAGAAAAGAACATTGATATGATCATATTTGAGCATCTTGAAAAACGGGACCACGAGCAGGTCGTCTTCTGTTCTGATAAAAAAACCGGCCTTCGAGCCATTGTTGCCATCCACAATACCAACCTCGGGCCTGCACTTGGCGGCACGCGTATGTGGACTTATGCCACAGACGAAGAAGCCCTCGTAGATGTTCTTCGCCTTTCGCGCGGTATGACGTACAAAGCGGCGGTGGCAGGATTAAATCTCGGCGGCGGCAAAGCGGTGATTATTGGTGATCCGAACAAGGATAAGAACGAAGCCCTGTTCCGTGCCTTTGGTCGGTTTGTGGAGGGACTTGCCGGACGCTACATCACCGCTGAAGACGTTGGCACAGACGTGCGGGATATGGAGTTTGTCCGCATGGAAACAAAATACGTCACCGGCATCGACAAGGCCCTGGGGGGAAGCGGTGATCCATCGCCCGTCACGGGATTCGGCGTCTATATGGGAATGAAGGCCAGTATGAAGGAATTGACCGGAAGCGACTCACTGTCAGGGAAAAGAGTTGCCGTACAGGGAGCGGGCCACGTGGCGCAGTTCGTGTGCGAACACCTGATGAAAGAAGGCGCAAAGGTGTACATCTGCGACATCTTCCCGGACAAGGTCAAAGCCGTTGCGGACAAGGCTCGTGCAGAGGTGGTCGCACCGGAGAAGATCTACGAAGTGGACGCCGACCTGTTCTGCCCCTGCGCATTGGGAGCCATCGTCAACGACGCGACCATTCCGAAATTCAAGTTCAAGGCCATTGCGGGCGGCGCCAACAACCAGCTCGCCGATGAGGCAAAGCATGGCCAGATGTTGATCGAGCGTGGAATCATGTACGCACCGGACTATGCGATCAATGCGGGCGGCCTGATCAACGTCTATAACGAGCTGGAGGGATATTCCCAGGAGCGGGCCCTGAAGCAAGCCGAGGGAATCTACGATACGATCCTGAAGATCTTTGCCATCTCGAAACGTGACGGGGTTCCAACATACGAGGCATCCAACCGGCTGGCCGAAGAGCGCATCAACGCCATCGGCCGGATCAAGACAATCTATGCGGGCAAGTCGCAGTTCGTGGGGAGGCTGGGCGAAAATGACTTCGGCAAGCGCTAGAGCTCAAGACGACAGGGAAAGGACAACTGCGTGAGACGACGCATCATTCGCGAGAAGGTTGTGCAAACCCTGTACGCTTATGAGATGACCAAGGACCCGATCGACCAGGTCATCCACCTGAACCTGACCGGGCTGAATGACAACAAAGATGCCTTCACCTTTGCCAAGAAGCTCGTCGCCGAAACGATCAATCACGGTGCCGAAATTGACAAGATTATCAAGCAGAAGGTGGCAAACTGGGACTTCAAGCGAATCGCTCTCCTGGACCGGCTCATCCTCCGGATGGCGATCTGCGAATTGATCTTTTTCAAAGAGATTCCTCCCAAGGTCTCCATGAACGAGGCGATCGAGCTGGCGAAACTCTTCAGCACGGAAAAGAGCGGACAGTTCGTCAACGGCATCCTCGATGCGGTGTTTGATGACTTGAAGGGTTCAGGAGAACTTGAGAAAGCAGGCCGCGGTCTCTGGAGCGGCGATGGGACACCCCGCGTGAACAAATCAAACACGAAGAGCTAGGATGGTTTCTGGCCCGGACGCGATGACCGTGTCTCCTCCCCGGGGACGCAAAGGGCAGATCTTCGTCTGGACACTCTTCGACTTTGCCAACACTTCCTTCTCGGTCCTTATCGTCGCCGTCGGATTCTCCCTTTACTTCAAGGAGATCGTCGTTGGCGGGACAGGACGGGGAGATTTTTTCTGGGGACTGGTCGTCAGCATTTCGATGCTGCTTACGGCACTGATCGCGCCGATTCTCGGCGCGGCAAGCGACTTCGCCCACAGCCGCAAGCGGTTCCTCTTCGTTTTCACCATTGCAAGCATCGTGTGTACCGCCCTGCTCTATTACGTAGAGGCAGGGATGGTTCTTGCGGGGGCTATTCTGTTTATCATTGCGAACATCGGCTTCGAGGGAGGGATCGTGTTCTACAATGCTTTCCTCCCTCTGCTCGCCGCGAAGGATCGATACGGAAGGGTTTCCGGCTACGGCTTCGCGATGGGCTATGTGGGGTCGCTTGCTTCCCTCATGATCGCGATTCCCCTCTTTGCAGGCGGGTTTGCCTCCGAGAATCTTGGCAACGTCCGCTTGAGCTTTGTTCTGGCGGCGGTGATGTTCCTTCTTTTCTCTCTTCCCCTCTTCATCTTTCTTCGCGACCGTCCCCCTCTTGTCGGCAAACATCAATCGTATGTCCGCGCAGGATACGGACGCGTCGTTGACACTCTCACACATGTTCGATCGTACGAGGAGGTCGCGCGGTTTCTCCTTGCCTTCTTCATCTACAACGATGGGATCCTCACGGTTATTTCCTTTGCCTCGATCTTTGCACAACAGTCCCTGCGCTTCACCCTGCCGGAGATTCTCCAGCTCTTTGCTGTTGTGCAGGCCTCGGCTATCGTCGGCTCCCTGATCTCTGGTTCCCTGACAGATCGGATAGGCCCGAAACGGACCATTACCCTCACGTTGTTGTGCTGGCTGATCGTGGTTGTGGCATCGTACTTCGTTGAGTCCAAGCTTGCGTTCTATCTCATCGGTGTGATCGCCGGTGCTTCGATGGGGGGATCGCAGTCCGCGAGCCGAAGCCTGATGGCGCTCCTGACACCGCCGGAACGGGAGGCCGAGTTCTTCGGGTTTTATGATGGGTTCTGCGGTAAAGCGTCCGCAGTAATCGGGACATTCATCTTCGGTGTCCTCTCCTGGGTAACCGGCAGCCAACGTATTGCTGTCGCCTCCGTGGGCATCTTCTTTGTTGTCGGCCTCTGGTTGCTGCAGAAAGTGAAGGACCCTTTCACCAAACCCGCTTGACCGACCATAGTGTGTGAGATCTTCACCAGGTCTCGTGTTTACTTTGGGATGAGAGTTTCATAGATTAACACTCAACGAAGATAATGGGTAATGGATAATGTACAATACGTTAATAATGCTCTTTGCTGCTCTTCTAGCTACCGGTACAACAAAGGAGAAGGTATCAGAGAACAAGTATGTCAAGGTACATGTCTCGGTTGTTCCTGAAACACTGAAGCGAAGCAACGAAGGTGAACTCCTCGTGAGATTTCTTCCCGTCGATGGCATTCACGTCAATACCGACCCGCCGATGGAGTTCCGTTTCGATTCAACACAGATCCTCAGTCTGAAGGGTGAGCCCAACTTCGCCCTGGACAAGGAAACCGGCTACCTCGCCACCGCATCTCCCGTCCGTCAGAGGTTTGTAGTGACAAGGCATGCCCGCCCGGGAGAACATCTTGTCAAGGGTACTGTTGTTTACTATTATTGCTCCGACGACGAAGGATGGTGCACCAAGTTCACGCATCCCGTGGAGCTTCCCTTGAAGGTTACGCCCTAAGCATTCCATGAATCGGGCAACATATTTCATCTCCGATATCCATCTCGGACTTGGCGCTCCGGAAAAAGAAAAAGCCAAGGAAGGGAGGCTTCTCTCGTTTCTTCGGTCTATCCTCCCTTCCACGGACATCCTCTTTATCGTTGGCGACCTGTTCGATTTCTGGTTCGAGTACAAAACTGTCATCCCAAAAGGGTTCCACCGAACTTTGGCTGCCCTTCAGGAGTTTACCGACCGGGGTATCACTGTCCACTACCTGGCAGGCAACCATGATTTCTGGATGGGGGATTTCTTCCAGACCGAGCTGGGAATCATTTTGCACCGTGAGCCGTTTGAGATGTCGGTGGGCGGGAAGCGGATTTACTTTCACCACGGCGACGGCCTTGCCCACAACGATCTCGGTTACAGGATCATCAAGCCCATTCTCCGGAACAGGCTCAATATCTGGCTCTACCGCTGGCTGCATCCGGATATTGGTGTGCGGCTTGCCCGCGGGTCATCAAAAACCAGCAGAGGATACACGTCGGAGAAGCACTATGGCGAAGAGGAGGGAATGATCACGTTTGCCCGCTCGAAGATCAGTGAAGGCGTGGACGTCGTTGTAATGGGACATCGCCACCAACCAAAGCTCGTCCGGATTGACAAAGGAGTGTATGTGAACCTGGGAGACTGGATCAGCTTCAACACATACGGCAAGATGGACAAAGGTGTGATGACGTTGGAAACGTGGAACGGAGTTGCATCCGATGGCAGATGAACAGGCCAAGGACTACACTCCTGAAGAAATGGAACGGTACTTCAACGACCCGGAGTACAGAAAACAAAAACGCAGCGCGAACACCGGGAACGCCATGAAGAAGAGCATGAAAAAGTACCTCATCATCGTCGGCGCTTTCCTCGTCCTCACGCTCCCCTATGTGATCTATCTGTTTTCAGGGCTTCCGTCCTTGGAACGGATCGAGAATCCCAGGCCGGAACTTGCCACCAAAGTGTATTCCATCGATGGCGAGGTGCTGGATCAGTTCTTCATCAAGAACCGATCAAGCGTCTCCATCAAAGATGTGCCGATCACCGTTGTTGATGCTCTGATCGCCACAGAGGACAAGAATTTTTATAGCCACTGGGGTGTGGACGCGACCCGATTTCTCAAGGCAATGATCAAAAACGTGATCCTGTTCCGCCGGGAGGGTGCCAGCACAATCACCCAGCAGCTCTCGCGCAATCTCTACCTCGGGCACAACGATCGCCACATCTTCGATACGATCACCAGGAAACTGAGGGAATTTCTCACGGCAATCCAGCTTGAACAGAACTTCACCAAGGATGAGATCCTGGAGTTCTACCTGAATGTGGTCTATTTCGGACGGGGCTCGTACGGAATCTCCTCCGCATCGCAGGTGTACTTCGGCAAACCCCCGGCCGACCTCTCGTTGCCTGAAGTGGCAACATTGATTGCCCTCCTCAAAGGACCGGCATACTACGATCCAACGAATCATCCCGAGCGTGCTCTGGCACGACGCAACACCGTTCTCTCCCAGATGGAGAAGTATGGATATATCAGCCCGGAGGCTGCAGCGGAAGCGAAGGCGGAGGAACTTCAACTGAAGGGATCCGATGACGTTGCTGCAGCGGGGGTCGCACCGCACTTTGTGGAATACATCCGCCAGCAGCTTGCCCAGAAAGCGGAGAAGTATGGATTTGATCTCTACCGGGATGGCCTTGTTGTATACACAACGCTCGACAGCCGCATGCAGCGGTACGCTAACCAGGCGGTTGATGAGCACCTCCCCGGGTACCAGACCATGTTCGATGGGTTGTGGGATTGGAATAAGGAGAAGGACGTTCTCGTTCGGGTGATCGACCAGGCCATCCGTACGTCACCGGAATACCGCAAGGCTGCCAGTGCCCGCCAGCGTGATAGTGTCTACTCGGCGCTTCGAAGCGACAAGGCGTGGGTGGACTCCATGAAGCTTGTTGCGCAGAGAATTGAAATGGGGTTCGTTGCGCTCGATCCCCAGACGGGTAATATTCTGGCCATGGTAGGGGGCGCAAATTTCAAGAATTTCAAGTACGGACTGAATCATGTCACGCAGATCAGGCGGCAAGTGGGTTCCACCTTCAAGCCGTTTGTCTTCACCGTTGCCATCGACAACAATTATCCCCCCACGTATGAGCTCCTGAATCAGCCCGTTACGCTTATCATGGCGGACGGAAAGCGATGGACTCCTTCCAACTCGGATGGGAAGTTCGGCGGGAAGTACACGCTGCGCGATGGTCTCAAAGAATCAATCAACCTTATTGCAGTCCGGGCAATTATGGAGATCGCTCCCGTCAAGTCAGTGATTGATTATGCACAGCGGATGGGGATCAGTTCACCCTTGCCCCCCTACGAATCGCTCGCGCTGGGAGCAGGTGACGTATCTCCACTGGAAATGACGGCGGCGTTTGGCATCTTTGCCAACCACGGCGTCTATGTTGAGCCGAATTCCATCCTCAGGATTGACGACAAGGACGGTAACACCATAGAAGAGAACATGCCGCTGCGCCGGGAGGTCTTGAGCGAGGAGACTTCGTTTATTATGACTTCAATGTTGCAAGGTGTGGTGGATGAAGGAACCGGGACGAGGATCCGGCAGTACTTCCATCTCCCCGCCGCAGGAAAAACCGGAACGACTAATGATTTTGCGGATGCATGGTTTGTCGGGTACACGCCGCACATCTCCGCGGGCGTATGGGTGGGATTTGACAACAAGACCGTCCACTTTACCAACTGGGACGGACAGGGAGGTCGCGCTGCGGCCCCCATTTGGGGAAGATTCATGAAATACGTTTACGATGACCCCTCCATCGCCATGCCACTGGAATATTTCCAGAAACCTGCGGGAGTCACCCTGGATACCATTTGCGCGGACACAAAGAAGCTCGCAACCGAATACTGCCCCAACAAGACGACAGAGTATTTCACGGAGAAGACACGGCCGGGAAAATGCAACAAACACACAACGCTTCGATGGAATGAGGGGGAAGAGGGGTTGGGAACGATCAGCTTCTAGCGGACTGATCGCAAGTGAGCAACAGAAGGGGCCGGAGGTTAGTCGACTCTTAATTCGTGTTCAAAGATCTCATCCGTATCCACCGCTACAGGTGTTGCCTGTCTCTCCCTCTTCATCAGAAGGATGGGCAGCGAAGCAAGAGCAACTATTGCTGCTATCTTCAAGAGCTTCATGAGAACCTCCCCTACGCAGGATGTGATGTTTGAAGGAACTGCCATAGTATACCCATACAATGGCCGGCCTACAGTGATTGAGGACACGCGGTAGGCTTCAGTCCCTCCCCCCTTACTTTACAAGCAGAGCCTTTCTCACCTGTGTGGACACTTGTCCGTCATCGTGCACAACCGTAAGCAGTGCTTTCCGAGCGATCAGAGAATCAAGTGTTCGTGACATGACAATGAGAATATACACGAGCTATGATGCAACTGCAACATCATGCGTCCCACCGATGCGATTCCATGCCTTGATTGTCGGACCATTTTTTTCTACATTGATGCAAGAGTCAATGCCCGGATGGCGAAATTGGCAGACCTGCCTGCCGGCAGGCAGGCGCGCCAGCTTCAGGGGACTGGATGATGTGGTATGTATATGCGTTGAGAAGCCTGGCCCGGAACTATATATACGTCGGCCTGACATCAGATTTGGAGAGGCGCTTCAAGCAACACAACGATGGGAAAGAGAGAACAACAAGACCTTATCGCCCATTCCGCTTGATTCTGTCTGAAGGATTCGTCACTCGAGCAGAAGCCAGACATCGAGAGATGTATTTGAAATCAGGAAGTGGAAAGGAATTTCTGAAAAAGATCGACGGAAGAAGCAAAGGGGTATGACGACGACAAACTAACCTATTGCCCGGATGGCGAAATTGGCAGACGCGCTAGCTTCAGGAGCTAGTGGCCGTGAGGTCGTGCAGGTTCAAGTCCTGTTCCGGGCACACATTTGATTGAACAGATTGGTCTATCCGCTTCAGAACTGCGTTTTCCAACCGTGGAATCCTCAAGAGACGGCATTCGAGTCTGTCGCTTGCTCGATCTACAGTAATCCCATCCAGCACTTGCCTGATCATCAGCTTCTGCTCCAGGACAGGGGCATTTTGCATTCTATGTATCACACCAAATATTCCAACGCCCGCTCTTTGGTCGCCAGAACTGCAAAATCTTTCCAGAACGGCGCGATGATTGAGACTCAAACACAACATCATGTCAATTCGCTGTAGTATCTGCGATCTCAGTAAGATTTCCCATTGAGAGAAGAAAACTGTAGTCCTTTGGCGTATCGATATTTTGAATAATGGCACAATCATCCGTAGCTACCTCCACGATGTCCTCTGCATGTCGCCAGACCACAGCACGCGCCCCTATCTCGACAGGTGCGTTCATCAATTCGTCAAACAACTTCGCAGAGAAGATCACAGGGTGCCCTCGCCTACCGTTGTATGTCGGCACGACAACCGGGGCGTGACCAGCTGCGAAACACTTGAGAATCGCTCTCACTGTCTCCGTTTTGACTGCAGGATGATCCACGGGATGTACCAGAACGCCGGTAGCCGAGCTCTCTCCCACCACCTCCAATCCCTTCTGAAGTGACGAGAGCTGCCCGGCACGGTACCCGTGGTTGGTGGTGACGCGTACATTCAACCCCGCCACCTCGTGTCGAATCAACTCTGCATGAGCCCCCAAAACCACCACGATCGGTGAGAGCCCACCAGCCGTCAGCAAATCTACCACTCCGCGGATGAGTGTCTTGCCGCTAAACGGGAGCAGAGCCTTCGGACTTCCCATCCGCTTTGATTCGCCTGCGGCCAGAACGATTGCGGCTACCATCTCGTTCATAGTGTCATCTCACGGGGAACTTCAAGAATCTGGCCGAGTGTACGCTTCACCAACACCGCCACCATCCGCTTTCGATACCCTACCGTTCCACCGATGTTCGGAACAGGCTTCACACACAGGGCGGCCTCCTCCGCAGCTCGCTCAATCAAAACAGGCGTGGCTTCTCTGTCTTCAAGAAGAGCTTCTGCACTCCTGACTCTCACAGGCGCACTTTGTATTGCACCAACGTATATCTTCAGGTGTGTGAAGACCCGACCGTCTTCAACAACTCCCGCTATTCCTACATTTGCCAGAGGAAAGTCCACTGATTGACGGGATCGGATCTTGTTGTGCGCGGAACGCAAGCCTTGTCGTGGTGCTGGGAGAATAATGCGGGTGAGGAGTTCGCCCGGAGCAAGATTCAGAAATCTCATTCCGTCGTTCGCGTAGAACTCCGATAGCGGCACAATTCGCTTGCCCTGCGCACTCCGTATTTCGACGGAAGCATCAAGCGCCAGCAGTATCGGCGGCGAATCAGATGAAGAGACTGCTGAACAAATTGCATTTCCCGGTGCAGCATGGCAGAAATCTCCGTCATCATTTGCAGCAACGTTCAGTTTGAGGCAACCGCCAAGGGAACCACGCCAGAACTCAGACTCGTTGTAAAAGTAGCACCGAGTATCGAGACAGAGGTTGCCCCCAATGGTTGCCCTGTTACGGATGGCGGGAGTCGCTATGGAAAGGACGGCTTTCGAAATCGAAGGATATGCGGTCTTCACGGCGCCCGACGAAGCAACATCACTCAATGTCGCCATTGCTCCGATACTGATCTCGCCATCGGACTGAACGCTGATGCGTCGGAGCTCCTCGACTCTGCCAGGCCATACGAGTCGATGGCTGATATGAAACCCCTGCTTCATGTTCACAAGCAGGTCGGTACCACCCGCCATGATCTTCACGCCATGACCGTTTGGACGAAGATTCTCCAGAAGTTCCGGCATTGTGGTTGGCATGGCCACATCAAAAGAAGGCAAGCGCATCATTTGGCTTGTACCTCTGCTGGTTTGGGGAGAACGGCTTCAGAACGCGCGTGTCCGCGGAGGGCGGCCAACACCTTCTCCGGCGTAAACGGCACCGATGAAAAATGGATCCCGACAGCATCGTAGATTGCATTCGCTATGGCGGGTGGAACTGCAAGCAGCGGTCCTTCACCGGCCTCCTTGGCACCCATCGGACCCTCGGGATCGATGGTCTCCACGATGGTTACCTCAATCGGAGGAGTATCAAGCGAGGTTGGGATCTTGTAATCCAAAAGCGAAGTTGCTTTCAGCAGCCCGCCGGGTGTTTCATTGGTTGTGCGGGTGTAGGTCATCTCCTCCGAGAGCGCTTCACCAATTCCCATGTGCACACTTCCCTCGATCTGCCCCTCCACGAGAGTCTTGTTCAACGCCTTTCCGCAATCATGCGCCGACCAAACCTTGCATACTTTCACCTGACCGGTTTCTTCGTCCACCTCCACCTCTGCAACGTGAGCGGTGAAACTGTACGATGGCGAAGGTCCGGCACCTGCACCCTTGTAAGTCCCACCAAGCTGTGGAGGAACGTACCATCCTACTGCCGAGAGCGTGCCAAATTTCGCTTCGGCAAGTCGCGCTGCTTCAATGAAAGTAAGACGCTTTGTCGAATCATCACGGATAAGAATCTCACCCGATCTGGCAACAAGATTCTCCTTCACCGTCTGCAATTTCTCTGCTGTAGCTTCAAGAAGTTTGCTCTTCAGATCCTCCGCGGCACGAAGCACCGCGTTCCCCGCCATGAATGTCACCCTGCTGGAATAACTCCCGAGGTCAACAGGTGTAAGGTCGGTATCGGCTTCATACACTCGCACATGTCCGATGTCAATGCCGAATGTTTGTGCAACGAGTTGTGCAAGCACGGTGTTCGAGCCTTGCCCGATGTCGGATGAACCACAGAACACCGTTACGCCTCCACCTCGATCAATCTTAACGACTGCGCCTGAATGTGGCAGCCCCAACCAGTTGATCTCCTTCCCCGCACCACTGATGTATGCGCTGGCCGCCAGTCCAATTCCCCGTCCACGGGGGAGTTTGCCGCGTTTCTGATACCAACCGGATGCCTTCACGACAGCTTCAATGCAATCCTTCACACCACAACTTGTAATGCGGAGTGAGTTGATGGTCATCGAGTTTGGCTCGACGAGGTTCTTCAATCGCATCTCTGCCGGATCAATTCCCAGATGTTCAGCAATGCGATCCAGGTGAGCTTCGAATGCAAACCGTGGCTGCACCGCACCGTGGCCGCGCTTTGGACCTGCTGGCGGTTTGTTCGTGTAGAAGCGCGTGCTCTCAAACTTGTATCGGGGCACCTTGTACGGCAACATCAGAAGCTGCCCCGAGTAGTATGTGGTGACGAGGCCATAGCTGCCGTACGCACCGCCATCGAGCATACTTTTGTACTGCACTGCTGTTATGGATCCATCCTTCTTCACTCCAGTTTTCAGGTACATCTTCGTCGCATGACGGCCGCGATGCGAGTAGAACACTTCCTCACGTGTGTACGTGATCTTCACCGGACGACCGGACTTGATAGAAAGCCAGGCTGCACAGAATTCCAGCGCAAACGGTTCGGACTTCCCGCCAAAGCCGCCACCAAGATGAGGCTTGATGACGCGGATGTGGCTTGCAGGCATCTCCAGCACTTTGGCTATTGTTCGATGGACATAGTGCGGCGTCTGCGTGGCGGACCAGAGCGTCA
>DASRUE010000194.1:0-7187 GCA_035687895.1 Bacteroidota bacterium
ACGCGTTGGTGGCGTCGTACGAAACCGTGAACCATGTGATGTCGAAACTCCCCGGGATGACGTGCGGAGTTTTGGGATACACGTATCGTGATCCCACTGTTCCGGTGTCGTCCATCGCTGGATCTGCAACGTCAACGAGTACTCGCGCTTCGGGGTTAGCGAATTTCAATACGCTGTGAGTGATCGTAGGATAATCCGGACCTTTGAGCGCTTTCAGTTTCGGGTTGAGTCTTGGCGTGGCAAGTCGGAGGGAGGCGAGGGTCTTCCCTCCATCAAGAGAAGGAACGATCTGCCGGGTGAACTTATGCGGGCTTCCATTTCTGCTGAGTGCGACTGCCGTCTTCCTCAGTTCCAACGTCATATCCGACTTCGGGAGGAGTTGGAACGAGGTCCTTACCAACTCTCCCAACTTTGCCGGCAGTGTGACTACTGCGAGACCTGGTCTCGTGGCATCGTGCGAGTTGATCGTGACATCGGTGCCTCCGGCTTTCGGAACAATCTCCACCATCATTGACTTGCCGCCAAGATTGATCCTCGCCTTCACTTTGCCGAACGACTTCGGGAGTCGTGGGCGGATCAGAAGGACGTGCTCGTATCGTCTGACCTCGACGCCTAAGTAATCATCATAGAAGTTGCGGATGAACTCGGCCAGGTTCCACGCTTGAGAAAATGTCCCCGAGAGCCGCGGATCCATCTCTCCCGGTCGTGCGATCGCATCCAGCAATTCCGACTGCGTCCCCACGGCTCCCCTGTCAAGAATCTGGTGGACGGTGTTCTGAGTGATGTGGGCGGCGAGATCTTGCCTTCCAAATCTGCACAACTCTGAAATCACTTCCCCCTGCACCCAAGTCCAGACCGTTCCATTGTGGTAGGCCGCGTCTTTGGGATAGTTGGGTTCGTACTGATGATAGGGATGGAAGTCCGGGTCGTTCTGTGGGAGGGACGCGACGCCGTATTCGTACGACAGGTTGCTGACGACGTTCTTGAGAACTGCAGCGCGGACTGAGTCGGGGAGGAGTCCGCTTGCGAAAATCTGGTTTGGCCTTATGCGGGTGTCCGGTGTGCCATCGCGGCGCAGATGGTCGAATACCATGTTCTGGTTGCCGGTGATGAAGTGCGAGCTAAAGCTCGCCCTACATTTGTCGAGTGCTGCCTGCCACGAACGCGCTGAGGCTGCGTCGTTGGTCTTGAGTGCAAACCAGACTCCTGCTTCGAGCTGGCGTATCCAGAGCGCCTGGATATCATTGGCGCGGTTGCCGCGTGGACTCCATGGACCATCCGGACCTACGGCATCCATCCAAGTCTCTGCGTCACCATGTGTGAGGAATCCGAGCGAATCGGTGTGATACTTGAGCGTTCCATCAATTGACCGGCGCACCACAGGATAGACTTCTTCAATAAAGCTGCTATCGCCGGAGCGGACAACGTATTCCTTTGCCATCATCACGAACCGCGGCGTTCCGTCTGCCGTGTTGTATGCTTTGTCCGTGGTGGTAACGATGTTCGGAATGCGTCCGTAGTCGGTGGAGGCGGAGTCCGACTGCTGGAACGCAGCAAATGAGCGGAGGATTTCCTTTGCCTCGGCAAACCGGCCGGTCACGAGGGTTGCACCGGGAAGTGAAATGAACGTATCCCTTCCCCAGTAGTTGTTGAACCATGGCAGCCCTGCGAAGATGCCCTTGGTGATCTGATTCATCATGAGCGCATCAAGCGAGAGCTTTGCCCACGCGAGAGCCTTGTTGAAACGCTTATCATCCGTCTCGACATGCGTCTGTCGAAGGAGAGTTTCCATCCGCTCCCGGCGCCGCGTGTTGAATTCATCGAGCCGTTGGGCGTACACTCTCGCAAGCGTAGCTGTTTCATCTGTGCCATCGTCTACCGCGAAGGTGAACGTGTGCTTCGGGTCTCTCTTTGATCCTCGCACTACAAGGGGGAAGGTCTGATTATCAACCCCGGACAAACGGGTGTCGAACCCTGACAGGTCACCGCCAACCGCAATCCAAACGGGATAGTTCTGATCAGGCGTTCGCTCAAGGTGGCTGGCCCTCGCCACAGCGCTGCCACGCACAACCAGTTCTTGAGCAGAGGCGCCAAAGTCCGGCACAAGTTCAACCGTGATCGGCGCGCGTTCGGAAGTAATGGTCACGGCAAACGCAGCAATACTGTCAGCGATGTGCAGTTCTTCAACGATGCCGTTCTTGTAGATGCGCTTCAGACGGTCCGGATACACGAACGTCTCAACGATCCAGTCCCGCTCCAGTTTCTTGCCATACACATAAATGGCGTAATCATTCAGGAACTCATGTCCGAACACATTGAAACCCTGCCAGCTCGTAGTATTCTCCGCGTTGGTCTCTCCATAATAGAATGCTGATTCCTTGTTCGTAAATGAGAATTCGCGGGAGGGGCCTTTTACTTCAATGGCAAGTGAATCGAGGAACTGGGAGGAGGAGACTGAATGAAGGAGAGTGAGCAAGAAGAAAAGAGTTGTGGGAACAGATATGAGCGCACTCCTCCTTGGGTTGGGCGAGAAGGTCCCGTGTTTGAGGTTGTTGGTCGACGGGACTCGTCGACCTACAAGGTCTCCGGTTTCAGGTAGGTCCATTGCCACCGTTCCCAAGTTTCCACCAATTTAGCCCTTACGGGATTGTAAAGCACGTACCACAGTGTCCTTTCGAGTTCCTCGCCATCCCTGATGACGTGATCATAGCTCTCATGCTGCCAGAATTGACCCGTCCGTTCAAGTATCCTATTGCACTTTAGTGCTGTATACCATTTCAGGTTTTCAAGGATATCCGAGAGGGTGGTTGATGATTTGTGGCGGCTCTTGTAGGACGCCCAGTCTGGTCGTCCTACAGTACACAACATGGACATGATTGGGCATGATGGTAAACGCGAGGAGACCATATTGCCGCTTGTCACGAAAGTGAATCGCCTCGGCAACGATTTCCGCTACACGGCTGTCCGCAAGCCATCTTGGGCCTGTTGTGTTGCCATCAAGTAAAGTGTCGAACTTCGCGAAGTACGCCTCATGGTGTGACAGCCACTCTTCATACTTGTGTTTTTGGCTCTTGATTGATGCGATCATGGTTTCGCGTTTCGCTCGCGCGCTTCTTAACTCCTCAATCGCACGCGGTGGCAGGGAACCTGCCAGCCGGAAGACGACGTGCATCGTCCCATCTGGCGGGTGGTAATGTGGGAGCTTCCGCCTATAGTAGGATTTTTGTTTTTTCAGCTGCTGGGCGACCAAACTGGCCGCCCTACTGTTCTTCATCTCGTTCCCCAGAAGTACTCAAGAATATCATCGAGCCGGGCCCGCCAGTTTACCCAGTTGTGTCCTTCAGGATGCTCTGCATACCTTGTCTGATAGCCCTTCTGCTCGAGAACAGCCTTCATCCTGCGCGCCCCTTCTTGTGCATCCCGGATGGTCCCGGTGTCGACATAGAACTTCACCGGCTTCTTCGGTCCCGCGGAGATCAGCTTGATGATTGCATCATCTTTCCACCAGAACGCAGGGGACTGACACGCGGCAAGTCCGAAGACATCCGGCCGGGTGTACGCGGCGTACGCAGATATGAGCCCGCCAAGAGATGCCCCCATGATGCCGGTGTTGTCGGGTCTCGGGTCCATTCGGTAACGCTTCAACAGCTTCGGGTGCAACTCGGTGGCAAGAGCGTTCACGAATGTGTCGCTCAATGAGTAGTCGAACATCCGCGTGCTGGTCGCAGCACTCCGGATGTCTGTTCGCGGATCGACAAAGACGGCAATGATCGGCTCGATTCTCTTGTCCGCGATCAGATTATCAAGGACGTTCAGCATCAGGGCGAGTGTGATATACTCCCCTCCGTCTGTGACATACAACGTGGGATATTTCTTGTGCGACGACTTGTAGCCGGGGGGAAGATAGACAAACACCGGATGCGTCCGTTTCAGAAGAGCGCTCTTAAAGGAGAGGGAGTCCAATCTGCCGTGGGCGATGCTGTCCCGGTAGACGATCTCCTGCGGTGGTACGTACTTTGGCATCCAGATTTCGGAATTCGGCCCGTACCCACCAATTGCCTGCTGTTGATTGATCGGGTCGAGTATCCACGTGGAATCCACCGCAAGCTTGTACTCAAACCTTGCTGCGGCTTCAACATTCTTTTCCAGGAAAAAGAGACGTGTCCCCACAATCCGCTTCATGGTATCGACGGTGGCATTCCATCCATTCAAGTCACTTGGAATACTCACCCGTGTGCCGTTGCCGTAGTAGAGGAAAACAACCGAGGAGTTCTCGATCACCGGTCTGCCATGTTCGCGCAGTCGACGGAGGTAGTCTTCAATGACACGTTCCTTGGTGGCGGAGTCCGGCTTCGATCCAACCAGCTCGAGAAAACTCCGGAACCGCCGGCCGGTTGTTTCCGTGGAGGTTTGCTGATCCAGACTCATGGCTCTTGCAGTTGCTGTCGCAGTGACCAGCGATGCCATGCTCAGGATCTTCAGGGTCGTGTTGACGGTGGAGCGGGTAAGTCTGCTATTCATGAGAGACCGAGAAGAATGTTGGTAGTGGTAAGCGGAGCGCGTCATCGTCCATGGAAGAAAATGGGGATGAGGATGTATGCAGCACTCATGCCGGAGACGATGAGACCGAACATCGTCCCGATCGCCCAGAGAAACATCTTGAGATCGCCATCCCGGCCACCTGAGACCTTCAGGGCTTTTCGAAAGCAGAAGATTGCCGCGCCAAAGGCGACGGCAGAAAGAGTTCCGAACACTACGGCAAGAACGAAGTCGAGGTTGATCACGGCGTGATTGAGTCTTTGGGATGATGGCTTGCCCGCACCGGAAATATACGAAATCAGAGATAAAGATTGGCGAGAGACCCCCACAAACATTGACTTTTCGCTCCGTTTTCTGTACTCTCTTAAGGTGTCTTTGCACCTGTTCCTGCATGACCTCTGGATCTCAAGCGGCTGATGTTCTCATCCGGCTCACGGGCACAGAGGTTTTCTTTTTTCGGACTCTCTTGTCATTCACGTTCCCCAAAGGATTACAAGGATGAATGAATCAGCGTTGGACCGGTTTATCCGGTATGCCAAGATCGACACGCAGTCGAGCGAGGAATCCCAGACATACCCCAGTACACCAAAACAATTCGACCTCTTAAATCTCCTGGTTAAGGAATTGAAGGACATCGGGATGAAGGATGTCGAGATCGACCAGCATGGCTATGTCATGGCAACGCTTCCGGGCAACCTGCCGAAAACGGACAAGGCGTACGGGAAGGTGCCGGTCATTGGATTTGTTTCCCATGTAGACACCTCGCCCTCCACGACCGGAGCAAATGTCAAGCCGCAGATCATTCAAAACTATCAGGGGGGCGACATTGTACTCCCCGGGGACAACTCCGTTGTGCTGCGCGTTTCCGAGAATCCCGAACTGAAGCATAACATCGGAAAGACCATCGTGACGACCGACGGGACAACGCTCCTCGGCGCCGACGACAAGGCTGGTCTCGCTATCATCATGACGGCTATGCAGAATCTGATCAATAACTCGTCACTCCTACACGGCGACATCCGGATAGCATTCACACCTGATGAGGAAGTGGGAGCGGGGACCAAGTACTTCGACATCAAGAAGTTCGGTGCTCAGTTTGCCTACACCGTGGACGGGGACACTCCGGGTGAGCTGAACAAGGAGACGTTCAGCGCTGACATGGCAACAATCACTGTGCACGGGCGCAACATCCATCCGGGTACCGCCAAGGGGATTATGGTCAACTCCATCCGCGCGATGGCGGACATCATTGTGCGGATGCCCAAGGACAACACCTCGCCTGAAACCACCGAGGGATATGAGCCCTACATTCACCCTCATCATCTCGAAGGGGAAGAAGCCAAATCCTCGCTCAAGATACTTCTCCGCGATTTCAACACCCCCGGCCTCGATGTGCTAAAAAGAAAACTGGAAGACATCATTGCCGAAGTCCAGGCACTTCACCCCAAAGCCAGGATCGAGCTGAGTATCCTGAATCAGTATCGCAACATGAAGGACCACATGGGGAAGGACACCCGTTTGCTCGACTGTATGTTTGAGGCAACGAAGCGCTCGGGCCTGGAACCCAGCTGGGTCCCGATTCGAGGGGGAACGGATGGTTCACGGCTCACGGAGAAGGGACTGCCCACGCCTAACATCTTCACCGGCGGACAGAACTATCACGGCAAGACCGAATGGCTCTCCGTTTACGGCATGAACAAATCCGTTGAAACAGTTGTGCATCTTGCTCAAGTGTGGGTGGAGAAGTGCAGAGCGTAGTCGGTGCGCCGACCGCCCGATAGAACTGATTCCTCACATCTCGCCGAAGGAGAATCTGTATGGAGTTACCTGGCAAGTCAACAAGTGATCTTCCGGAGAATGCGTACAAGGAACTGAAACCAGGAGAGACGTATCGTCCGATCATGGACCCGACCCGGGCCTATCCCGAAATAACGGTGTGGTCTGTTGGGTGGGGTCTGGTTATGGCCGTTCTCTTTTCGGCTGCCGCCGCCTATTCAGGCCTGAAGATCGGACAGGTGTTCGAGGCTGCCATTCCAATTGCCATCCTTGCCGTAGGACTTTCTGGTGCGTTCAAGAGAAAGGACGCACTCGGACAGAATGTGATTATCCAATCCATCGGCGGCGCCTCCGGCGTTATTGTGGCCGGTGCCATCTTCACCATTCCTGCTCTGTACATCCTCAACCTTCCTGCGAGCTTCTTCAAGGTGTTCATGGCGTCGTGCACGGGCGGGTTTCTCGGTATTCTCTTTTTGATTCCATTCAGGAAGTATTTCGTAAAGGATATGCACGGGGTGTTGCCGTTTCCGGAAGCGACCGCAACTACCGAAATCCTGGTTGCCGGGGAAAAGGGAGGGAAACAGGCCAGTGTTCTCGTTGCCGCCGGTTTGATAGGAGGTTTGTTTGATTATGCGTTTAGCGCATTTGGCGCCTGGTCGGAAGTCATTACCTCGCGCATGTTCCATTATGGCGATCTGCTTGCCG
Organism: Bacteroidota bacterium; assembly: GCA_035687895.1. Classification (GTDB taxonomy): domain Bacteria; phylum Bacteroidota; class Ignavibacteria; order UBA10030; family UBA6906; genus JAERML01. The sequence continues at coordinate 7,021 of DASRUE010000194.1, forward strand.
AGAAGGTGAAGATCGTTGCCCGGCTAAACGTGTCGGCCATGGTGTTCGGGTTGGGATATATTGTCGGACTGAAGTACTCTGCCATCATTGCCGCGGGTTCGTTCCTCTCGTGGTTCGTACTGGTGCCGCTCGTGTATGAGTTCGGGAGTCAGCTTGCTGTTCCTCTT
>DASRUE010000195.1:0-8589 GCA_035687895.1 Bacteroidota bacterium
GGCTCCGCTCCATGGCTGTCTGCTCGACACGTACGACGACCACCGGCTCGCCATGAGCTTTGCACTGATTGGCACAAAAGTTCCGGGGGTGAAGATCGAGAATCCGGATTGCGTGAAGAAGTCATTCCCGGGTTTCTGGAAGGAATTTGAGAAGCTCTATCAAAACAAATAACCACAGAGAGCACGGAGAGCGCAGAGGGGGAGGATGAAAACAGACCAAGAAAAGACAATCAATGATCTGACGAAGAGGATCATCGGTTGTGCGATCAATGTGCATCGGCAGTTGGGCCCGGGTTTTCTGGAATCGGTCTATCAGGTGGCACTTGCGTATGAGTTGACCAAAGCAGGGATTCCATTCGAGCGGGAGAAAGGTTTGAGCGTTCGATATGGGGAGATTCTGTTGGACGTGGGGTTCCGTTGTGATTTTCTTGTGGATGGACGCGTTATCGTCGAATGCAAAGCCGTCAATGCGCTGTCCGACATCGACCAGGCCCAGTTGTTGAATTAGCTGAAGGTAAGTGACCTTCGGGTAGGGCTTCTGATGAATTTCAATGTGAGGACATTGAAGGACGGCATCAAACGAATGATCAACGGTTCTATAGATGAATAACCACAGAGAACACGGAGTACTCAGAGAGCAGAAAAAAAGGAAGTGAAGGACCTAGTACTTCTCTCCGTGTTCTCTGTGTCCTCTGTGGTTTAATTACTGAGGAGAGTGCATGGCAGGTAACACATTCGGCACACAGTTTCGAATCATGACTTTCGGTGAAAGCCACGGCCGCGCAGTGGGTGTGGTAATCGATGGTGTGCGGCCCGGGCTTCCGATCGACCCGGACTTCATTCAGAAGGAAATGGATCGGCGTCGGCCGGGGCAGAGCAAGGTCACCACGGCGCGAAACGAAGCGGACAGGGTGGAAATCCTGAGCGGAGTGTTTGAAGGGAAGACCACCGGTACACCCATTTGCATGGTTATCTGGAATAAGGATCAGCAGTCGAAGGCGTATGAGAAGATCAAGGACATGTTCCGTCCCGGCCATGCCGGGTACACGTATCTGGCGAAATACGGGATCAGCGATTATCGTGGCGGTGGCCGCTCCTCCGGCAGGGAGACGGCATCACGTGTTGCTGCCGGTGCTGTTGCAAAGTCGCTTCTTGCACGGCGTGGCATTCATGTGTTTGCTTACACGAAGGAAGTCGCCGGCATCAAATCGACTACGATTGATATTGGCGAGATTGAAAGGAACTCACTGCGGTGTCCGGACCAGCGGGCGGCGAGAAGAATGGAGAAGCTCGTCCTCAAGACAAAGAAAGGGGGAGATTCGGTTGGAGGGATTGTGGAGGTTGTGGTGAAGAATCCGCCCGTCGGGTTGGGTGAGCCGGTGTTCGACAAACTTGAGGCCGATCTTGCGAAAGCGCTGATGTCGATTGGAGCGATCAAGGGATTTGAGGTGGGGAATGGGTTTCAAGCGGCACGGCTGAGAGGAAGTCAGAATAACGACCCGATGTACTTCGACAAGAAAGCCGGCCGCGTCCGCACTCGGACGAACAACGCCGGAGGGATCGCGGGTGGCATCTCGAACGGTGAAGATATCGTGCTGCGCATTGCAGTGAAGCCCCCGTCCTCGATTGTGAAGGAACAGGAGACTGTCACGACAAGAGGAAAGGCGGCGAAGATCTCGGTCGAAGGCCGACACGACCCGTGCATATGTCCTCGTGTAGTACCTGTGGCAGAGGCCATGGTGGCACTGACGTTGCTCGATCATCTCACGCGTCAGGAGTTGCTGAGGAAGAAAACCAGGCTGCGCGCTGTCAGGGATGTCATTGATGTCGTGGATCATAATATTCTCCTTCTTCTTGCGGAGCGACAGGCATTGGTCGAGCAGGTTGGTGTGCTGAAGCAGAAGAGGGGTCAACAGATCTACGATCCGTCCCGCGAGAAGGAAATCCTTGCCAAACAGCTTGCAACTGCACGTGAGCTCAGGCTGGACGAGACGTTTGTGCGCGAGATGTGTACAGCAATTTTCCATTTGGCCAAATCGACACAGGAAAAGATGAACAAGAGGTCCCGTTGAAACGTCCGGCAATTGGTCTCATCGGCTATGGCAGGTTCGGGAGGCTCGCCGCGAGATACATTGTCGGGTATGCAAGTGTGGTTGTGTACGACCCGGCTCTCAAGGGTATCCGGTCCAAAGGAAACAGCATCCGTCCGGTTTCACTTACTGAAGCAGCGGGCCAAGATGTTGTCATCCTTGCTGTTCCCGTCTCATCTCTCCGGAATGTTTTACGGTCCATCCGTTCTCTTGTCAAGCCGGGGGCTCTTGTGCTGGATGTCTGCGCGGTGAAAATGAAGCCGATCGAGTGGATGAAGCGCCTGTTGCCCCGCCATGTCCACATCCTCGGAACGCATCCTTTGTTTGGTCCCGATAGCGCTGCGCTGTCACTCAAGGGACATACGATTGTCCTTTGCCCCGTCCGTTGTTCTGGACGCCGACTTCGGATGACCTCGAGTGTTCTCAGAAACACGGGACTCAAGGTGGTGCGTATGACACCTGCGCAACACGACAGGTTGGTAGCTGTGCCGCTCTTCATCGCGCAATATCTTGGTCGCGTGGCTGCACAGGTTGCCCCTGTTCTCCGGACTGCAACTCCATCCTCAAAGAAGTTGAGCGAGGTTGCGCGGATGGCGGAGAACGATTCGCAACAGATGTTCTGGGATCTTTACCGTTACAACCCATACACCCATCGAGCCTTGAAACAGATTCACCGCTTCACCGCGAGGACCGCAAAACAACTGCCAAGAGACTAAGCGCCGGGACGTTTTGCTGCGCCAGTGGAAAAGAATTCTTGACGCACAAGCGATGGATCTCTTGACAAAGGACTCCTCTTGATGTATATTTTCCACGTGAGGTTTTCAGCGAGTGTTCTCGCACCTCGCACCTCGCAGCCGTTCTTTATTTTCCCCTTAAGCTACACACCCCCCTGGACAGGAAGGCGGCACGGGCCCCATTTTCTCTGGGGGAGAATAGGAGAGACATAACGTGAGACTCAGTCTGTCTGTATACTTGCCCAGCATGTTGGCCCTTCTGCTTGTACTGTTGAATCCGGCATTTGCGGATACCAGCTCCCCACAGACGCTCCAAACCTTCGGCGTTGGTGTTGAGCGCGGTCGCATCGTTCATCCCCTTCCCTCCACTGTTGCCCTTGGTCTGTTCAATCCCGACCCATTGTTGGATGTTGCCTATTATGCCGATGGCAGGGTGCGTGTCTACCAGAACCTCGGGAACGGGACGTTTGGCACAGAGCCCGTGTGGGAGATGCGAGCAAGAGGAGAAGTGGAGATGATGGAGTGGCGCAAGAGCCGGTACTTGACTGAAGGGATCTTTGACCCCAACAGTTGGGGGGACCTCGTGATTCACTACGGTGACGGACGGAGCGAGACGGTGACACACACGCAGATGCTCAGGACGGGCAGCGCTCTTCCTGCCGGTGGCTTTGGCTCGCTGCCTCCGATGAGCCCTCCGTTGAACTTCACCGAGGTGTGGAGGAGTGAGCCGAACCCGGGAGGCGCATATGAGGTGGAAGTGGGTGACATCGACAACGACGGGAAGACCGAGCTTGTATACTTTTTCAATCCTGCCGTAGGCGACAGTACCTACAGACTGGTAGTCTACGAGTGTGTGGGCAACGATTCATTCGTTGTCGATTGGGATACGGTCATGTACACGACAACCGGAGGACCATTTGACATCACGGACATTGACAATGACGGTCACCAGGAGATCGTCACGGCATACTTTCCCCGTGGGGTAGGCACTCTTCCGTCGATGTCATTCCTGGAATGTTATGGGCCTCGACAATACCGCTACTACTTCACCAACATCGGTTTCCAGCGTCCACTCTTCAAGGCGAAGCAAACGGATGTAAACCATAACGGTGTCAGGGATCTGACCGTGCTGGGGAGTGATCCTTCGGCGGTGTTCGATGAGACGCTGATCTACGTTGCGGAATTTGTAAGCAAAGGCCCCGGCCCGAACGGCTGGCAGATGGCGTTCAACCAGCAGATTGCGCGCTACCAGGGGTACACGTTTGAGATGACCGTGGGACAGGTAGATGGACAAGGCTGGGATGAGATCATACCGGCAGGAGGTTCGTTCGGTTTTCAGGAGCCTGTGCCGGTTGACTATCTTTGGTACAGTGGCGTACCGGGACCGGAATTGTGGAAGACGCGGGGAATCTACACCGGACTTCAGTCGGGTACAGGCGCGGTGATGTTTGTGAATCTCGATGCAGACACAACGATGGAGTTTGTGAGCGGCGCTCCGGGCCCTGTTGGCCACGGTTCCATGTTTGCACTCAAGTACGTCTCTGATACCACATGGAGCGTGATGTGGGCGGATTCAAACCTGAGAAGTGCACCACTCTGGGTGAACAGCGGCGATCTCGATGGACAATTTGTAGCTGCAGGAGCCAATGTGTGGACAAGCGGCTCAGATACACTCTATGGTGAATTGCACGTCTACCAACCAAGCGGATTGAAAGTTGGAGCATGGCGCAGGGATTCTCTGTCGATCCAACAGTTCCATCTACTTGATATTGACAATGATGGCCGCACAAATCTGATCTTTGCCCAGGTTGCAAGTTTTAATCATCGGTTGATGGATTACGAGAGCGACACAGTGGTTGTCAGTGTCAATCCTCGGTCAGAGTTGCCTCAGTCATTTGAGTTACTGCAGAACTACCCGAATCCATTTAATCCCACGACGACGGTCCGGTTTCATCTTCCCCAACAGGCTGAGATTGAACTTAGCATCTACAACATCCTCGGAAAGGAGGTGAGAACTCTTCTGCAGAATGAATTGGAAGCGGGTGTACACGCAGTTCAATGGGACGGCACAACGAACGAAGGAGGTGATGCAGCAAGTGGAGTGTACTTCTACAGGATGATCGTCAGAAGTACGCAGGGGATATTCTCCACACAGACCAGGAAGATGCTCTTGCTTCGGTAAGGGGAAACCGAAGAATACAAAGCAGCCGTCCAATGCGGACACATCGAACGGCTGCGTTACGGCAAACGTAACATCCCGACGAAGTCGGGATGGAAGAGACCTAAGGTTAAGCGCCCGTGTGCCCCTTCACGTTTGCTTTCTCCAATAAACCAAACACGGAGCGCAAAATCAATTCCATCATCATCACACGAAAGGATGGGCGTATGAAACGCTTGATGGTTGTTCTTCTCGTTGCGTTCACGGCTATTCCATACATTGCCGGCGCGCAGTATCTTGAAACCACCCGACAATCGGTGGCCACTCCGGGTGACACCTACGCAGGGGGGTGGTGCGACCCGAATACAACCCGTTCGCTTACCTTTGACCTGGAATCCATCAGCGGCGGAACAATGCTGGACCTGGCGATAGCCAAAACCGTGAAGGAAGGAATTGGCTGGCCTGGTTACTATGGATTCCAGGATTACAATTCCGGCAGCGGAGGCTTTCCAGCCCAGAACGGGAACTTCTTTTACAACTACAGCACCTGTGCTGACAACGACCGCGTCTACAACCTCGTGTACGGAAAACTCCGTACGACGGTGCCGAGGAAAGACCTTGCGGTGCTGAGGCAAACCGGAACGTACATCTATTACAATACCGGCAGCGGCATGGCAACAAGTCCGAACCAAACACTGTCCGGTCTTGCCAAAGATGCGACGTGGGGAGCGTTCGACTATCTCGACAACTATGATGATCTTGCTGTCACGGATGGCAGTCAGATAAGAATCTATCGCAACAGAAATGATGGTAGAGTAGATTCAAGTGCAATGTTCACCTCACCTATTGCCGCCACCCGCATTGTACTGGCTCAAATGAACGACAATCTCTACAACCCACCGGCACCCACGAACAAGTGGGATCTTGTGTCTATGGACGGCAACACGCTCTCGATCCGGTTGAACAATGGGAGCAACGGGTTCAACTCACCACAGAACATCAATATGGGATCCGCCGTCTACTCGTTTGCGGTCGGCGATGTGAACAACGACAAATTCAATGACGTCGTGGTCGCAAAGTACGATGAGGTGCGGTTGTATCTGAATAATGGTTCGGGCGCGCTCAATACCACTGCCACATGGACACTGACTGGGGCTCAGTACGTTCCCGGCAATCCTCAAGTCTTGATTGGCGATCTCGGCGCACCGGGCGATGCAACACGCAATGATGGCTGGAACGACATCCTCGTGACAGGCTATGAGACTCTCGTGAGTATCTTTATCAATCAGGGGAGCGGGAGCTATTTTACGAGTTCACCACAACAGTCGTTCTATTCCGGCAACTTCTACACAGCACAAAGCAAGGCCCTGTTGGCGGATATCCAAAACACCGGTGGCTTGAGTCTGGTCTGGGGGGATTTCCTAAACGTTTACACGAACAGTCACACGGGGAACCCCGCGCCTGCGCCGCCGAAAAACCTTACAGTGGCGGGCGCGATCAATCAACATCCTCAACTCACCTGGGCCGGAAACACGGAGCGAGACCTCAACCAGTACAAAGTGTATCGCAAGTTCGATTTCGAACCGCAGTACAATCTGATTGCAACACTGGGATCATCTACGACGTCGTACACCGATAACTATGTGACCGTCGGTCCGAAAAGCATTTACACGGTGTCTTACTTCGTCAAGGCGGTGGATGTAGCGCAAAACGCTTCCGATCCGTCCAACGTCGTTTGGAGGTATTACACGCCGTTCAAACTCGGCGCTGGTTCCATCGTGCCGTCGGAATACGCGCTGCACCAGGCCTATCCCAACCCCTTCAATCCAACAACAACGATCAAGTATCAACTCTCAGAGGATGGCCTTGTGGCGCTGAGGGTGTTCGATGTTCTCGGTCGGGAAGTGGCAACGCTCGTCGACCAACAGCAAGCAACGGGATATTACTCCGCCACGTTTGGTGGTCAGGATGTTTCCAGCGGCATCTATTTCGCCCGCTTTGTCGTTACAGGTGCTGCAGGGGAAGTGAAGTACTCGAAGATGAGCAAGCTGGTGCTGATGAAGTAGACTTACCATAAGTGAGTTATCTCAGGAAGCCCGGCGCTTGTTCCGGGCTTCCTGCATTATTGGGATGAAGCAATTCCTCCTTCCATGCGTTGATTCTCACCTCTTTTTTTATGATTATTGGCGGGTACAGATTCCTATTTGACCACCATTTTGGTACAGCATGATCGAGCTTCGCAACCTGGTTAAGAAATTCGGGTCATTCACGGCGGTTGATGATGTCAGCCTCAGGATCGAGCCGGGGACGTTCTTCGGGTTCCTTGGTCCGAACGGGGCTGGGAAGACCACCACGATCAAGATGATGACCGGTCTCTACCAGCCGACGGCAGGAAGTTGCCTGATCGCCGGGCACGACATCCAGAAGGACCCGGATCGGGCGAAGCGGAACTTCGGCTACGTTCCGGATCAACCGTACCTGTATGAGAAACTGAGCGGGCGGGAGTTCCTCCATTTCGTCGGAGGACTCTTTCAAATGCCCGGCGATTTAGTCAGCCAACGAATCGATGAGTTGATCGATGTGTACGAGATCGGGCACTTCATCGACAAGAGAGGGGAGGAGTACTCGCAGGGCATGCGCCAGCGAATTGTCCTGTCTGCTGCGCTTCTCCACCAGCCGAAGGTCCTGATCATCGACGAGCCCCTCGTGGGACTCGATCCTCGCAGCGCCAGGCTTGTCAAGGATACGCTCAAGAAGAAAACCCGTGAAGGGGTGACGGTCTTCATGTCCACCCACCTGCTCGAGATTGTGGAAGAACTTTGCGACCGGATCGCCATCATCAAAGATGGAAGAATTATCCACGAGGAAGTCCAAAACGAAGCCCGCGCGTTCAACGGTCAGTTGGAAGCAATGTTCCTTGAGTTGACCAAGTAACCTCTCATGCAAGAACTCCTCCTCATCTTCAATCTGAAGGCGCACACCTTTCTCAAGTCCGTGTTCCGGTGGGACTGGCAGGCGGTACTGAAGAACGGCTCATCGCTAATCATCTTCGGGGGATTTGCTGTTGCCGTCTTCTTCATCTCCCGCTTCACCACTGCCTATCTCCTCCAGCAAGCGCACATCGGAGAATTTCTCTTCCATCGCTTCCTCTCCATGTTGCTCTACGTCTTTTTCATTACTGTGAACCTGGGGAACATGATTGTCTGCTACGCCACACTGTATCGGTCTGAAGAGGTGACCTTCTTGATGGCAATGCCTGTGTCCCATGCGAAGATATTTCTTATCAAGTTTGTGGATAACTTCTTCTACAGCTCCACGACATTGTCTCTCGTTGGTCTTGCGGTGTTGCTGGGATACGGGTCGTACTTCAGCCTTCCGTGGTACTATTATTTCTTTACCATTTTTCTTGTCCTCTTCCCCTTTATGCTCATTGCGGGAATCATTGCGGTTGTCACGCTGATGCTCCTGATCAAGGTGGCTGCCCGGATCGGCGTCCGGTGGTTGCTCGGAACCATCATCGTCGGGTATCTTGCCGCCATTTACACGTACTTCAAGGTGACGAACCCGGTCCAGCTTGTGTCGGAGGTGATGAAGCATTATCCCGACG
>DASRUE010000196.1:0-74076 GCA_035687895.1 Bacteroidota bacterium
GGATGCAGCAGGCCGTCTTCGCGATTCGCAGGGTTACCGGTTTGTCTTGATCGGTGATGGGCCTGAGAAGAGAGCACTCATGCAAAGGGCCCGGAAAGAGCAACTCGCAAGTGTGTCATTTCTGGATCCTGTTTCGTCTGCCGAGATGCCAGCTCTGGTCGCATCTGCAGACATCGTTCTTGTGATCTTAAAGACGTATATTCCGGGTGCCGTGCCGTCAAAGCTGTACGAAGCGATGGCTTCAGGTCGCCCCGTGGTTCTCGTTGCAGAAGGGGAAGCCGCGCAAATCGTCCAGGAGAACAACGCCGGACTCGTGGTCAAGCCGGGTGATGTTGATGGACTTGCAAAGGCTATTCGGAGATTGTGCGAGAACTCTTTGCTGCGCGAGGAACTGGGTCAGAATGGACGCAGAGCAGCCGAACGCACTTATGACAGAACGATGATTGCAAACCGGTTCGTGGATTATTTGGAGGTAGAAGCCTAGAAATGATCTGTTCGGTGGTAGGTGCCCGTCCGAATTTTATGAAGATGGCCCCGGTGATTCTGGAATTGCAGCGGCGTGGTCTCCCCAATCTGTTTGTCCACACTGGCCAGCATTATGATGCAGCGATGTCGACGGTTTTCTTTGATGAGCTTGGCATGCCGAAGCCGGATATTTACCTTGGAGTTGGCTCGGGCTCGCATGCAGAACAGACCGCTTGCGTGATGACTGCGTTTGAGGATGTTTGTACGAAGCACGTCCCGGAGCTCGTGATCGTTGCGGGGGATGTAAACTCCACCCTTGCCTGTGCTCTTGTTGCAGCAAAACTGCATATACCCGTTGCGCACCTCGAGGCAGGGCTTCGCTCGTTTGACAGGACAATGCCGGAGGAAATCAACCGGTTGCTTACAGACCACATCTCCGAAATTCTCTTCACCTCGGAGCAGCAAGGTAACCTCAACCTCCGCAACGAGGGAATAGGTCAAGAAAAGGTCTTCTTTGTCGGGAACTGCATGATCGACAGCCTGCGAACCCATCTTGATGCTGCCTTGTCCCGCACTCCGTGGATACACTATCAGCTTGCACCCGGGTCCTATGGACTGGTGACGCTCCATCGCCCGGCAGTTGTTGATGACCCCGTGAAGCTTGATCAGTTGCGCGAGGTCCTCTGTGAGATCGGTCAGTCGGTCCCACTACTTTTTCCCATTCACCCACGCACACGAAAGAAAGTTGCCACGCTGGGCAAGAGCTGGAATCCGGTAAAGTTGGTTGATCCGTTAGGCTACCTGGATTTCCTGGGACTGATGGCAAAAGCTCGGATTGTTCTGACTGACTCCGGCGGAATACAAGAAGAAACCACTGCACTCGGTGTGCCATGTGCTACACTAAGGGACAACACCGAGCGGCCAAGTACTGTGCAAGTGGGAACAAACAAACTGGCCGGCACCAATCCCATAGGCATTCTCAGTGTGGCGAGAGAGCTTCTGGGCTCCCGCAACGGCGTTGCACAGATTCCTGAACTCTGGGATGGCAAGGCATCAATTCGGGTTGTGGATGTGGTGCAATCGTGGCTCGCAAAAGCGTCGACGGGGTAACCGGAATTACCTCACTCCAATTTGACTCCCATACAGAGAGGATGTACAGCATGGCAAGTGTGCTCGAAGTTCATTGGAAACAACTCTTCATTCTGCTGATCGCATTTGCAGTGATTGGTGCGGTCATTTATCAGCCGGGGATCCAGGGGAAGTACTTCGCTGATGATTACAAGTTCTTCTTCAGTCCGGCGCCATCCAACCCGTTTCATTTTTTCGTCAACAAAAACCCAAACAGCAGTTATGCGTATCGTCCCATCGAGGCAACGTTCTTATTGTTCGTACAAACGAACTTTGGCATGCAGACATGGCCGATACATGCCGCACAGCTTGCGCTTCATATCTTCATCTCGTGGCTGGTGTTTGTCTGGATGCGACGCAATGGTTTTGGCAGTCAGGCAGCGATACTGGGTTCGCTTTTCATGCTTGTGTCTCAGGCAAATGTGAGTGCGGTTGCAGGCAACGACACGTTCTCACAGGTGGCCTCCACGTTGTTTGGCAGTGCGTGCATGTGGTTGTTTCAGAGTTACCTGCAGCGGAAAGAAGTCCGCTGGCTTGTTCTCAGCTCTTTCTCTTTTCTCCTTGCTCTTCTCTCTAAGGAGAACGGCATTGCATACTTCCTTCCAGTAGCGTTGATGGCGTGGTACGCAAATGACTTAGCCTTTGGTGCAAGAATGAAACAGAACATTGTGAAGTTGCTTCCCTTCCTTGTGGCGATTGTGCTGTTCTTCGCCCTTCGCTCTGTTGTTCAGGTCGTAGGAGTATCGACGGAAGGGGGGAAGTATGGCATCCAATTGGGCTTGGGGAGTGCAAAGAATGTGGCGATGTTCCTTCTTGCTGCAATGTCACCAGCATCGACCGTCGACATATTTATAACCCTACAAGAATCAAACTTTGCACGACTAGCTATCCTTGTTGGGGCTATCCTGGTCTTTGTTGTTCTTGTGCTTGTAGGACTTTGGAGTTCTGATCGTCGTTCCCCCGCACTCGTCTTGGGCCTCTTTGGTCTGCTCATTCTCCTCCCGATGGCGCTCTTCAAACATGTCAGTGAATTGTATGTGTATAATTCCATGCCATTGTTTGCAGTACCTGTAGGCGTGGGGCTTGGTCATCTCCTCCATCGAACGACCAGGAAAAAAGTGGTGGCGTTCGGGTTGGCTTTTCTGTTGCTTCTAATCTCTGCTGCTCAGGTTTCTGCTGTGCGTACCAAGACACGCCTGATGGCGGAGAATGGGGAGCGATCAGATGTGCTCCTTGGCCAGATCGTCCCGCTCACCAAGAACATCCCTCCAAAGGGTGAGTTGGCGCTCGTGAATCCGGACTCAATGGGAATTGAATACTCAGTATTCTTGACTCAGGGATTCAATGTTCTTCAAAGCGGCGAGCACCAGATCCGGGTACTGGCCGGTCGGAAGGACTTCGGCATCAGAATTCTCACTCAATCGGAATTTGAGAGAAGAACCGAAAGGCAGTCAGTCCTTACACTTCGTTTGGCGGAAGACGGGCAAACTGTACTCCCCCAGCCTTAAGGACGAGACGGTACATTACCTAACAAACTCACAATTCTTTGATCAACAAGAAAAGCTCACCATGGAAGTAATTACTCGGAAAGACTTTCTCCCATTCGCACTGCCGGACATCGATGATACTGAAATAGTAGAGGTCACCGAGGCTCTTCGATCAGGGTGGGTCACCACAGGACCCAAGACAAAACAGTTTGAAGCTGATTTTGCTTCAGTTGTGGGGGCAAAACACGCCATTGCCGTAAACTCTTGTACCGCTGCCATGCACCTTGCCCTAGAGGCAATCGGACTACACCCGGGTGACGAAGTCATCACAACGCCCTATACCTTTGCGGCAACCGCTGAGGTCATTCGGTACTTTGACGCCCGTCCGGTATTTGTGGATGTCGACCGTCGGTCGTTGAACATCGATCCGGAAAGGATTGAAGCAGTCATTACAAACCGGACCAAAGCTATCATCCCGGTCCACATTGCGGGGCTCCCGGTGGACATGGATCCCGTTATTGCGATTGCGAAGAGACACAACCTTCCCATCATTGAAGATGCGGCTCACTCATTCCCGACGAAATACAAGGGTCGGCTCGTTGGCGGAATTGGGGATTTTACCTGCTTTAGCTTCTACGCCACCAAGACGATTACGACCGGCGAGGGAGGGATGATCTGTACCGGCAACGACGAGTGGGCAGAAAGATGTCGCATCATGTCCCTCCACGGTATCAGCAAGGATGCGTGGAAGCGTTACACTGCAGAGGGCTCCTGGTACTATGAAATTGTCGCCCCTGGGTACAAGTATAACCTCACCGATATCGCAGCTGGTATGGGTCTCGCACAGTTACGCAAGACGACAACCATGCACCGCCGGAGGGATGAGATTGCGCGCGCATACAACAAAGCGTTCGCCGGTCAGGTGGAATTGGAGATACCAACCGAGAGATCTGATTCTCAGCACGCGTGGCATCTCTACATGTTAAGATTAAATCTTGAGCGACTTGACATAGACAGGGCGGGTTTTATCGAAACGTTGAAGAAAAGCAATATTGGTGCGAGTGTTCATTTCATACCATTGCATATTCATCCGTATTACCGTGAGACGTTTGGATATCGACCTGAAGATTTTCCAATCGCTTACCAGGAATATCTGCGGGAGATTTCGTTACCGATCTACTCGAAGATGAACGATGAAGACGTCCAGGATGTCATTCGTGCAGTTGTAGATACTGTTCATCAGCACCGACGGTAACAACTCCACAGCAGCGTGTGCAACAGAGATTTCATTTCCGTTTCTTAGCTCAGAGGTTCATGATGCATTTCTTGGTTACTGGCGGTGCGGGGTTTATTGGATCCAACTTGGTTGAAGGCCTGCTTTCAAAGGGCTATGCGGTGCGCGTCCTTGACAATCTCTCCACTGGTAGGAGAGACAACCTCATGGAGTCGGCAAACAAGATTGAATTCATCGAAGGGGACATTCGTAGTTACCACATTGTGCGTGAGGCTATGGAGGGAGTTGATGTTGTGCTGCATCAAGCGGCACTTCCGTCCGTGCCTCGTTCGGTCCACGACCCGATCACCTCAAATGATGTCAATGTTATGGGATCTCTCAATGTCCTCCACGCAGCTAAGGAAGCAAGGGTGCGCAGGGTTGTCTACGCGTCTTCCTCTTCGGTGTATGGAGATACTCCCGAGCTTCCCAAACATGAAGGCATGAGTCCGAACCCACTCTCGCCTTATGCAGTATCGAAATTCGCTGCGGAGCAATATTGCAGGGTATTTGCTCTGGTTTATGGTTTGGAGACGGTGTCGTTGAGATACTTCAACGTGTTCGGCCCCCGGCAGGATCCTGGTTCTCAGTACTCGGCAGTGATCCCAAAATTCATCACTGCTATGTTGAACAACAGCCAACCGATCATCTATGGTGACGGTGAACAGACTCGAGATTTCACCTACGTGGCGAATGTGGTTCAGTCAAATATCCTGGCTGCAACTGCCAGTTGTGAATCGGGAATAGCGATGAATTGCGCCTGCCATGGAAGAGTCAGTCTCAATGAATTGGTAATGAAAATTAACCAGATCTTAGGAAGGGATATTCGACCAATCTACAAGGACCCGAGGAAGGGAGATATCAAGCATTCCTTTGCTGCAATTGACAGGGCGAAAAAAGCAATCGGGTACACACCATCGGTTGAATTCGACTCAGGCCTTAGAAAGACCATTCAATGGTATGCTGAAACCCAACGCCTGCTGACAAATGCCGCGGAGTGAGCACTTTGGCGCGTGGCTGTACGCACAAGTGGAAGACCTCTTCTGTGCGCTTCGAATATTCGGGTATTGACAACCCCTCTGCAGTACGCTATATTGGCAGTTACCACATGGGGATTCCTCTGCGTACGTGTGTGGTTATTGTTTCCAACTTCTTCTTTGCTGATCCAAAAAGGCCGGAAAGATCTGTACATTTGGGGTTCCAACGAGAATCCACACGTGTGCTCCAGAATACAACATCTATCTCAGTCCATTCACTATCTTTAGACATCGATTTCGGTCCATTCAGCAGTTCATCTTGTATAAACCCGTCCTAGAGTACCTTGCTGGAAATTATGGGAAGACTCCTTAACATAGTCATTTCACTCATAGGGCTTATTCTCCTGTCGCCAGTCCTGAGTGTTGTGGCGCTTTTCGTGAAAATGCACGATGGAGGCCCGGTGACGTACCGAGCAAAACGCGTAGGCATCAGGGGCGCGATTTTTGATCTTCACAAGTTCCGCACAATGGTGCCAAACGCGAACAAGATGGGAGGAGGCATCACTGTTCTGGGTGACAAACGCGTGACTCCGATTGGACGATTTCTCAGAAAATACAAACTTGATGAGCTCCCGCAGCTCTTTAACGTCCTCAAGGGTGACATGAGCTTCGTCGGTCCAAGGCCGGAGGATCCCCGCTATGTGGAACGTTATACGCCAGAACAGCGGGAGGTTTTAAGTGTACCGCCCGGGATAACAAGTCCAGCATCATTGCATTTCCGAAACGAAGAGGCGCTGCTCAGTGGGGGTGATTGGGAAAGCAAATACATTGAACAAATCTTGCCACGCAAATTGGCAATGGAGCTTGAATACTTTCCAAGTCGCAGTTTGGGGGGCGACGTTCGAATCATCATCCGCACTCTGGGAGGTATACTGAAATGATCAGGGGATTCAAATCATTCATGCTTCATTTGAGGAATCGGTCCCTGTTGGGGGTTGACATTGTTCTTGGGGCATTGATTCCCTCTGTAGCACTCTACATCCGAACGGAGAGTCTTAGCGCCCTGAGCCTCTACGCAACGCCAGTGATTCTTTTTACGGCTGTGGCTCTCGCTGCTAAGGTCATTGTTTTTTTCGTTACCGGACTGTATGCTCAATACTGGCGCTACGCAAGTGTTGAAGAACTCATGACACTGCTTCGCGCCACGATGTTAGCCTGGCTCGCTGAGGCCCTGATCTTCTTCGGGTTGCTCATGCCCTTAGGCATCCTACCTTTTGGTTTTCCACGTTCGGTTGTGGTTCTTGACGGATTGCTTACCCTTGTGGTAGTTGCTGGAGTGCGATTGAGCATTCGTCTCTTCTTTGCCTTGTACACGAAGAAGGATGAAGGAATGCCCCTCAAGCCGGCGCTGGTGGTTGGGGCGGGTGTTGCCGGAGCAATGATTGTGAAGGAGCTTCAGTCAAATCAGCAACTAGGTCTCGAGCCTGTCGGGTACATCGACGATGACGTTGCGAAAGCTGGAAAGCGTATTCATGGCGTTGAGGTTCTTGGTGCCTTGAAGGACCTTCCCGCCATCCTGAATGAACACAAGATTTCAGAAGTGATCATCGCGATGCCAACGGCGCCTGGTAAGGTTGTTCGCGATGTTGTTCAGGCATGCAAGGCATCGGGCGTGCGAAGCAAAACTATTCCGGGATTGTTCGAAATACTGAGGGGGACGGCAAAGGTCGCGCAATTCCGGAATATCCAACTCGAGGACTTGCTCCGCCGGGGTGCGGTAAAGACGGATACGAAGAAAGTGGTCGGTCTTCTTCATGGTGTTCGCGTGATGGTGACTGGTGCGGGTGGGTCTATCGGCTCCGAACTCTGCCGACAGATCAGAGATTTCGGTCCTTCCGAGTTGGTTCTCGTGGGTCACGGAGAGAATTCGATCTATGAGATCATGCGCGAACTTCAAGAAGTTCCCAAGCAGGGACTGAAGGTGCATTCAGTCATCGCCGACATCAGAGACCGTGAGCGAATGGAGCAGGTTTTTGCGAACCACCGGCCGCACATCGTTTTCCATGCTGCAGCGCATAAGCACGTGCCGCTCATGGAGGCAAATATCCCTGATGCGATTTCGAACAATGTGCTCGGAACAAGAAACCTGATTGATCTTTCCGAGCGGCATCGTGTCGATCGATTTGTGATGATTTCCAGCGACAAGGCGGTCAACCCGACAAGCATTATGGGCGTGACCAAGAGAATCGCTGAGTTGATTGTGCAAGAGGCCGCGTTTCGAACCAAACGGCCGTATGTTGCCGTGCGGTTTGGAAATGTCTTGGGGAGCAGGGGAAGTGTGGTTCCATTAATGAAACGGCAAATCGAGCTTGGAGGTCCCTTGACGGTCACGCACCCTGAGATGCGTCGGTACTTCATGACCATTCCTGAAGCAGTCCAACTCGTTCTGCAAGCAGCCACAATGGGAACCAGCGGCGAGGTATTTGTCCTCGATATGGGTGATCCCATCAAGATCATCGATCTTGCACGAGATCTGATTCGCCTCAGTGGATTGGAAGAGGGCCGCGACATCGATATCACCTTTACAGGACTGCGGCCGGGCGAGAAGCTCTTTGAGGAACTCTTCTTCGACGGCGACAAAATCGAGCGGACTCACCACGAGAAGATCATGGTGTATAGGAACGGTTCCCACTATGTCCATGAACCAGTCGGTACAGAAACCATCACCCATCGGGTTGAAGGTGTCCCAACGGCCGGTTATGAGAAGCCACTCCGCCTTGACGTGGATACACTTCTCGAGGCAGCACAACAGGGAAGCCTGCACGTTGTTCGCCGCCTGATGAAGAAGCTGGTACCGGAATACAAGCCACAAGAAGAAAGTCTGGAACCAACGAAATTACAGGCCACTCTATCGGCCGATGGGACTAAAACGACCTCTGTTGCTTTGCCTCGGTAGCACTCTGAAGAGAACTTGCAATCCGCGGGAGACTGCGCATCGTCACCTGCGGATTTGTTTTTTCCTCTAAGTGGGAGACTACCTGGCGCAATAAGCCTTGCCTTTCTTTACTCACCTCTTGCAATTTGTTGGCCGTGACCGTATTTTGGTCCTACCCTGCCGTCTTGTTTGGCAAGAGGCCCGGTACCTTCAACGACAGACACCTTGTTATTGGTCTCAAACGGTCCTTGGAGTGACCTTGATTCACTCGTTCAAGACCAGATTGTGGGGGGCTTGGACGAACTCTTTGACTGGTGAAACTTCCAACATTTCATGTCCAAAGTTCTTGTTATTGATGACGATGAGATGCTCCTTAGCCTCATGCAAAACATCCTGCAAGGGGAAGGATACACAATTCTCTCGACGGCTGACGGCCCTCGCGGAATCGCTATCTACAAAGAAGAACGACCTGACGTTGTGCTGCTCGATCTGGGGCTCCCCAGCATGAACGGCCTGGAAGTGCTCCGCAGGATCCGTAGCTTCGACGACAAAGCCAAGGTAATCGTCGTGACAGGGTACGGATCGGCAGAGTCTGTGGAAGTTGCCTACCGATCCGGTGCGTGGGACTTCGTGCAGAAGCCGTTCAATAATGCCGACGTTTTGAAGTTGATCAAGACGGCTATTGATGCGTAAGTCCCATTTCTACACCATCTTGATTCCTGCCCCACCACCGATTCCTGCTGTCATTCAATGCGCTACCTTTTCGTGCCACCAGGCATGATATCATCCCTGAAAGAGAATCAATCGTGACATCGAAAAACCAATCCTCCAGAATTCTGGTGACCGGAGGTGCCGGTTATATTGGGAGCCATACGTCTCTTGAGCTCTTGCGCGCCGGATATGATGTTGTTGTGGTGGACAATCTCTCCAATAGCAAACGCGAAGCCATCAAGAGAGTTGAGGATCTTTCCGGCCGGAAAATCGTCTTCCATGAGGTTGATCTGCTGGACAGGGACAGTCTGAACTCTGTGTTTCGATCTACACCTGTGGATGCTGTAATTCATTTCGCAGGCTTGAAAGCAGTTGGCGAATCAGTGCGTGTTCCTCTTCAGTACTATCACAACAACATCACCGGGAGCTTACATCTCCTGGAGGTAATGCAGCGACACAATGTGCGGCATGTCGTGTTCAGCTCATCCGCCACTGTATATGGCGACCCTCATGCTGTTCCGATTACGGAGGACTTCCCGCTTGGGGCCACCAATCCCTATGGCTGGACAAAGCTGATGATTGAACAGATCTTTCGCGATATCCGCCAAGCGGAACCTTCCTGGAATATCGCTCTCCTTCGATACTTCAACCCTGTCGGCGCTGATCGCAGCGGGTGTATTGGCGAGGATCCAAATGGGATTCCCAACAATCTCCTCCCATACATCGCCCAAGTCGCTGTAGGAAAGCTACCGCAGTTAAGTGTCTTTGGGAGCGACTATCCGACGCCGGATGGAACGGGGGTCCGCGACTACATCCATGTTGTCGATCTGGCACTGGGTCATCTCAAAGCACTGCAGAAGCTTGCCACTGACCCCGGTCTGCTTACTTATAACCTCGGTACGGGGCGAGGTTATAGCGTTCTTGAGATGGTGCAGGCATTTGAGCGGGCCTCTGGTCGACGCATTCCTTATTCGATCGTGGGGCGCCGGGCCGGCGACATCGCTTCTTGTTATGCCAATCCCGCAAAGGCAAGCTCCGAACTGGGGTGGGTGGCTCAGATGGATATCCACGATATGTGTGCGGACACGTGGAGATGGCAGCAAAACAACCCTGATGGATACAAGTAACCGATTCTGAACCCAGCTCCGCGGGTTAAATTTCTACCTGCTTTCCCGGCAACGTGCGTCCGCCATTTCCTCCGCAACGACTGACTACAAAAGGGTTGACGATCTGCGGTCAAGAACGTACATTAAAGACGTCAACGAGCAGATTCAGTCACAGTTCCCCATCCTTATGTCGATGACTAGTGCAGAACAACGCCGGATGATTGAGGAGCTCTCCGATCACACGCGTAAGATGAAAAGGTATGACCTGGAAGAGTTCGAGATGTTTGCCAAGAGAAACAAAGATGATGAAGACCTGGATCTTCAATCTGAAAAACGTCTTCGGCAAATGTACGACTTCTATGTGGTGAAACAAGGGAAGGGCTCATGAAGGCGGCTGTAGTGGTACGTTATGGAGGTCCGGAGGTGATGGAAGTCCGCGAGCTTCCAGTTCCCACGCCGGATGCCAACCAGATTCTGGTGCGCGTGAAGGCCATCGGATTGAATTTTGCCGATATTTTTGCGCGGTTTGGTGTATATCCCGGCACACCCAAGCCTCCATTCGTTCCGGGTCTGGAGTTTTCCGGTGAGGTAGTTGCCGCGGGATCGAAAACGTCTTTGTTCAAAGGCGGTGAACGGGTGATGGGATATAGTCGCCTGGGCAGCCATGCAGAGTATGTTATTCTGAATGAAAAACTCGCGACTGAAATCCCTGCACCGATGACTTACGAAGAAGCGGCCGCGTTTCTAGTCTCCTACTTGACTGCATATCACGGCATCGTGCGTCTCGCGAATACACGGCCTGGGGAACAACTGCTCGTCCATGCGGCGGCCGGCGGTGTTGGCCTCGCCTCGGTGCAGCTTGCACTGCACTTGGGGATTCACATCTATGCGACAGCGGGGTCAGACGAGAAAGTTGCGCTCGTGCAAAAGCAGGGCGCACACCATGTGATCAACTACCGGACCCAGGATTTTGCCGAAGAAGTGCGCACCCTCTCGGACGGGTACGGCGTCGACGTCGTGATGGACTCTGTTGGTGGAGAAACATACAAGAAGAGCTGGCAACTGCTTGCGCAAATGGGGCGCTACATTCTCTTGGGTGTATCGGCTGTGACGGGATCCGGCGCTTTGAACCGGCTGAAAGCCGCAGCGGTGTTTTCGTTCATGAAACCCATCTTCCCTCCCCACCTCCTCAGTGCCAACAAAGGGATCTTCGGCTTCAATCTTGGTACATTGACTGGGAAGGAGCAGTACTTCCGGGAGGCAACGCTTGAACTCCTGCAGATGTATACACAGAAAGTACTGAAGCCGATAATCGGCAGGACATATCCGTTCGATCAGATTGTCGAAGCCCACCGGATGCTACAGACTCGCCAGAGCGTCGGAAAGGTAGTGGTGATTGTCTCCTGACATGGGACATACGCCCCCTGCGGTCGGGGTGTTCGGCCTCCAGGATGACCTCTATCGTACCGGTCAGGATCGGAGGCCTGACCAATGAAATTTCCCTTCTCGATTTCATCAAAGATCCTGCTGGGGGTTGTTCCAGCCGTTCTGGTATGCATGGTTGCCAGCGTCTGGCTTAATAACTACTTTCAGGAACGGGAAATGCTCGCCCAGGCGGAGGCATCCGCCGGCACGTACGCGGAGATCATGCGGGAAGCTCTGGTAAGCATGATGGTGACCAACTACCGTGTGGACGAGAGCTTTCTCGCCCGTGTGGATTCCATCAAGGAGATCGACAGCCTCCGACTGGCACTGAACGATCTGCACCTGCGGGAAGATCTGTTGACTGAAGAGAGAATCCAACGGCTGAATACAAAACGCTTGTTGTCCGGATATCTGGATTCGATTGATAAACGGGTTCTTACGTCCGGCAACTCCGAATTCCACAAGAATGGCGATCACTTCCGGGCCGTGATTCCGTTCAAGGCAACGAAGGTCTGCCAGGAGTGTCATCGGGTGCCTTTGAACTATACCCTTGGTGCAGCGGACATCCATATCTCGCTCAGCGCAATCTCCAATGCTGTCGATGAGAATTGGAAACGCTCCTTCTCCATTGTTGTCGTCTTTCTTGTGCTTGCACTCGGTATCGGCACGTTTGCCTTTCGCCGTGTGGTGGCGGATCCGATCGATGTGTTGATGAATGCAACCCAGCAGATTACCAGTGGCCGTCTCGACCGTCCGATCATCTCCCCTCGATCACGGGATGAACTGGGGACACTCTCAATGGCGTTTGAGGAAATGCGCCGATCATTGTGGGAAACACTCTCGGAACTCGCCTCGGTGAATCGAGAACTGGCAGGGAAGAACACTTCGTTGCAGGAGTCGCTTGAAGCATTGCGTAAGGCGCAGGATGAACTTCTGAGCGCCGAGCGACTATCTGCCATAGGACAAATGGCCAGTTCAGTCATCCATGATTTCAAGAACCCCATGAGCGTAGTGATCTCGTACGCCGATATATTGAGGAAGAACCCTGCAATGCCTGAGGAACAGCGGAGTCGTGCGTACGATGCGATCCTGCGATCAATCAATCAGATGTCGGCCATGACGCACGACCTCCTCTATTTCTCCCGGGGAAAAGTTCAACTCCACCCCGAACCCATGCCGGTCCATGTCCTTGTGAAGGACATACAAGAAAGTGTAGCGATGAGCCTTGAGAAAGCGGGAGTAAGATTCGAGGTTCATCAACTGTATCATGGCGAGGTCGTGGTGGACGCGGAGCATTTTCGACGAGCGCTGGTCAACGTGATCACGAATGCCCAGGAAGCCATGCCGCACGGAGGGTGTGTGGCATTGAGCATCCTCCGCCTCAATGGTAGAATTGAGTTCAGGGTTTCGGATACAGGAGTCGGGATCCCACCTGGGTTAATGCACAAAATATTCGATCCGTTCATCACTCATGGAAAAGCAAATGGCACAGGGCTGGGCCTCGCAATCACCAAACTGATAGTGGAACAACACGGTGGCACTATCGATGTCAGCAGCCAGGTTGGCGTCGGTACCACCTTTGGGCTTATGATCCCCGGGGCAACTTCCTGAGTCACGTTTTTATAGTGCAATGACAGGCACGCGACGGATTCATTCACAGCTCGATGCAGCAACCGTCCTCGCTGCGTACCGCGCGGGATATTTTCCGATGGCCGACCCTGAGACCCGTGCTATTTCCTGGTACTCTCCTGATCCGCGGGCGATTATTCCCCTCGATGAGTTTCCTATCTCCCGAAGTCTTCGTCAAACGATCAACAAGCATCGTTTTGAGGTCAGGCTGGACACAGCATTCGAAAGCGTTATCCGTTCGTGCGCTGACAGGGAGGAAACGTGGATCTCTGATGAGATCATCGCCGTGTACACTGAACTGCACCGGCTCGGTCACGCTCATTCCGTGGAATCGTGGCTTGGTGGCGTGCTCGCAGGGGGACTATACGGTGTTGCGATCGGGGGGGCGTTTTTCGGGGAGTCCATGTTCAGCAGGAAGACAGATGCATCAAAGGTTGCACTTGTTTTCCTTGTCTGTCATCTGCATGATCGCGGCTTCGGACTCCTTGACTCACAATTTATCAATGATCACATCAGACGGTTCGGCGCAGTTGAGATCAAAAGGTCTGATTACCTTGCACGCTTGCGAGGCGCCCTTTCATTGAAGACGGGGTTCGGGGAACCAACAAAAGACAAAACGGGTGATGCGAATAGCCGCTGAACTTCTCATCATTCTCGTTCACCGGGCAATGGACAGTGCGGTTCCGAGGTCACTCCGAAGGATCGTTGAAGTGGGGGCCGGCGACCGCAGCATGCGAACGGGCTGTGTGTCCGAAATCAAGTCCAGAATTATCCCCCGTGACGGCTGGCCTCATGATCAGAATCAGCCGTGGACCTTTTTGCATTTCAGGGCATGAGCAGTTGCAACAGTAACAATTACTGCCTATATTCACGAAGACATGAGCGACGAGTTCCAGGCGATGCCGGCAAACCTGCAAGTAACCACTTTCCCGTAAGGAGATAGTCGATGGTCGTCTCGCGCGGAACACAAAAGTTCGATCGAGTTACCATTACTCTTGTGCCCACTGCGGATGAAAGAAGTTACCGCCACGTTCCATCTACGTTTGATCGGACGAACCGTACCTACGCATGGCGACATTTTGAGAAGATCGAGTATCTCATCGTACCGACCAGGATTTCGAGCCGTGAAGTGAAGATAGATATGTTTGTGGGATCGACCGGTAAGCGCAAGGCACACGGATCGAGTCTACACAAGACAATCGAGAATCTCGTGAAGACAAAAATTGAGTCCGAATGGCAAGGTCTCAAACTCGCAGGCATCAGCCGTCCCACGTCTGCGGCGCCCCCGGAGCAGACGTTTTCCCGGGGCACGATTGAAGAGATACTTGGGACGAGTCTGGAAGAGTAACACTAGTACCCGCATCGCTCATGCATCGGGGAAAGAACCTGGTGCATTTTTTTTGGTTGCCCTCTCCTTCGTCACAACAAGTTCGGTCTTAAGGCTTAGAGTATCACATGAACCCTGTTGTCCTGACTCAGACTTCTAGCCCGCGGTTCACCCCGACAAAGCAGGGGAAGGTGCGAGACATTTTCGATCTGGGCAACAGGCTCCTGATTGTTGCCACCGACCGGCTCTCTGCATTTGACGTGGTTCTTCCAGACGGAATCCCCGACAAAGGAAGGGTGCTCACACAGATCTCGGCGTTCTGGTTTCGAAAGCTCTCAAACGTTGTGCCTCACCATATGATCTCTGTGGACGTGAATGATTTTTCCGAGCCGTTTCGTTCTGCCCCGGAGATCTTTGCGGGACGTAGCATGCTCGTCAAGAAGACAACACCACTTCCTGTTGAGTGTGTCGTGCGTGGTTACCTTTCGGGATCGGGCTGGAATGATTACAGAAAGACACAGTCCATCTGCGGGATTCCGCTTCCACCGGGGCTGAGAGAATCTGACAAGCTTCCTGAGCCGCTTTTCACTCCCTCTACAAAAGCTGAGCGAGGGATGCATGATGAAAATATTTCGTTCGATGAAGTTGTTAGGACGGTCGGCAGGGATATCGCCACACGAGTCCGTGATCTCACCATTGCGATTTACAGCGAAGGAGCTGCATTCGCTCTTACACGCGGGATCATCATCGCAGATACGAAGTTTGAGTTTGGTGTTGATGACAACGGCAATGTCATCTGGATTGACGAGGCCATGACACCCGACTCGTCCCGCTTTTGGCCGAAGAACGGGTACACACCAGGCGTCCCACAGCCGAGCTTTGACAAGCAATTTGTGCGTGACTATCTCCTCTCCATCAAATGGAACAAGACGCCGCCTGCGCCCCGCCTGCCTCATCACGTGATTGAAACCACCAGTCAGAAGTACATCGAGGCATTGACACTTCTGACTCGGTTCTGAGTTCAGTGAAAGGTAATCTCCATGCTGGCTGACACGCCGCCGATATTGTCCGAGGTGGAGAACCTGCGTTTTTTTATCCCGCCTGTTTATGGTACACACCTTCTTCCGCTCCCTTGGCACAGTCCACTTGATGCATGGGGAGATAGTGGCATTTCCTTTATCCCGGTGAAGAGCGGGCTTTCTCGGCACGTTGTTCGATTTATCGAATCTGGAGAAAAGAGATTCGCTGTCAAAGAAACCTCCCTGGAAAGTGCACAGCGGGAGTTTGCGAACTATGTGCAACTTGTCAAAAGGGAGATCCCGACCCTCATTCCTGTTGGCGTTGTTTCCCGTTACGAAGGAACCGAGATTGTCTCGACCAAGGTGGGTCAGCAGCCACAGGTCAGGGACACGGGGTACATAGTCACCGAACTGATGGAGAAAGTAATTCCGGATTCGTTTCTGTTCAAGCGCGGGTTCACGAAAGAGAACAGAAATAAGATCTGGGACGCGGTAATCAGGTTGTTCATCCAACTGCATAGCCGCGGAATCTACTGGGGAGACGCCTCGCTCGCGAACATGCTGATCCGGTTTGAGACGGAAGTCGTTCCCGAGCTTGGCAAGCGGACGCTCTTGACTGCCATCTTAGCCGACGCGGAAACAGTCGAAATCCACCCGGCTATCTCCGATTCACTGAGGATGGCAGACGTGGAGTTTTTTCTTGAATCCATGTTATGGACGGAAGCGGATCTGCGGGCAAGCGGGATTGTCCGCGACCCGATGATCACGGAGAGAGATCAGGCGTACATTATGGCATCGTACAAAGGTCGGTTTGCCGTGGAGCTGGAGATTGCCTCCTTTGAACTGGTAACGCACATCGATGTTGACAAACTCCTCGGCAACTTTGACGTAAAGGGGTATGGAAAACTGTTGCTCCAGCACATTCAGGAACATAAATGGTATGTCAGCGAGCGAAAAGGACGCGAGGTAACGCTGATTGAGGCGGCGGAGGATTGGTATAAAGAAATTTTCAAACCGGTGTGCAAAATCTTCCATGATCAAGGGTTGTTGGAGTTCTTTCCCGACAAGACTGCCTCCAGCCTATATGTGGAGATCATGGAACACAAATACTTTATGAGCGAGCGTGAGAAAAAGGATGTCGGTCTCGTGGCTGCACTGGAGGACTACTCTCGGAGATACGCTCAGCATGAGCCGGTGCACATGACCCTCGGTTCGATTATCAGAGCGTTGACGTCCCTTCTTGGGGGAGGTGACCCACAACGAACGAACATCTATCTTTCTTGAAATGATGAGGCCACTGAGGATTCATCAGGTTGCTCTTGATCGGCTGCATGTTGTATGGGATGATAAGCATGAATCTCAATTCACAACCGAGTATCTGCGGAATAATTGTCCCTGTGCAACCTGCATCCATGAAAAAGAGGAGGATATCAAGAGCGGGATCTTTTCACTCCCCCTTGCCTCAAAAACCCACCTCGTCAAGATCGACCGTTCCGGCCATAACGCAATTGTGATTTCCTGGGGGGATGGACACAAGACAGGCATTTACACATGGGACTACCTGCGTTCCCTTTGCCCTTGCGACGATTGCCAGGAGTGAGGGGCCATTTTTGCAGAAACTGCCATCGGGGTGCAACTCTTGAAGATGTTTCCGTACAATTAGGAAGAGTCGTCGCCCAACGCGATTGTACGGTCGTGCAAACGCACATCCATCTTTTCCTCTGAGTTTGTCGTTTTTGACCCAAGTACTATCACCAACAAACCAATCATCTCATTAAAGGAGGGCTCATGTACAGGGTTCTGCAAACCCTCATTTTTGCGCTTATGGCTACGGCAGCATTACACGCCGGGCCTCCGGGTGCAGGCGAGAAGATACTTCCCTTTCCCATCCACCAAACGGTTTTGGACAATGGGTTGAAGATTGTCACCATCGAATTCGATAGTCCGGGCATCATTGCGTACTATACAGTGGTCCGTTCCGGTTCGCGCAACGAGGTGGAGTCTGGTCTTTCCGGGTTTGCTCATTTCTTTGAGCACATGATGTTTCGCGGGACTGAGAAGTACGGTAAGGATAAGTACAATGATGTCCTCAAGTCCATCGGGGCAGACAACAACGCGTTTACAACCGACGACTACACGACGTACCACACACTCGCAAGTGCCGAAGCGCTGGAAACAATCATGGATCTGGAATCTGATCGGTTTATGAACCTAAAATACTCTGAGGAAGCGTTTAAGACGGAGGCAGGTGCGATTCTCGGAGAGTACAACAAGAACTATTCGAGCCCGTTCCTGACGATCTTTGAGAAGCTCCGTAATGCAGCCTATACAGTCCACACCTACAAGCATACCACGATGGGATTTCTCGGGGACATCATGGATATGCCGAACCAATATCAGTACAGCCTGACGTTTTTCAACCGATGGTACCGACCTGAGTACTGCACGGTTCTCATTGTGGGAGACGTGCAGCACCACAAAACGGTAGCTATGGCCAAAAAATACTATGGCAAGTGGAAGCGGGGGAATTACGTCCTTGACGTCCCGAAAGAGCCACCTCAGACAAAGGGAAGTGTTGTGGAGATGTCCTGGAAGGCCGAGACGCTTCCGATACTTGCCATTGGTTACCACGGGCCGGCATTCAGCGACGCACAGATCGATATGCCCGCGATGGATGTCCTTTCGCAAGCTCTGTTCTCACCGTCCTCGGATCTGTTCCGCAAACTCGTGATCGAAGAGCAAGCCGTGGAGTTCGTTCAGGGTGGCCAGCAGGATTCGCGTGATCCAGGGCAGTTCATGATCTTCACACGGATCAAGGATCCTAAGATGATCCAGAAGGTCAGTGACGAGATCTATGGAACGATTGAGGAGGCCAAGACAACACCAGTATCTGCCGAGCGGTTGGCAGAAATTAAGTCGTTTCTTAAGTATAGCTATGCTATGGGGCTCGACAACGCCGACGCGATTGCCCGCAGTATTGTCCACTACATTGCCATGACCGGTGACCCTGAGTCAGTAAACAAGGTCTATGCACTTTATGACAGAGTCACAGCTGAGGACTTAATGGCAGTGGCGAGTAAGTACTTCGACGCCAATAATCGTACCGTTGTGTTGCTGACGCAGGAAGGAGCGAAGCAATAATGAGGCCATTATCATTTGTAATTCTCGTTATTGTGCTGATCACCCTGATTAGTGGATCAATCGATGCCAAAACCCCCGTAAAGGTGACGGAAATAAGAAGTGAACACTCGCCTCTGGTCAATTTTCGCATCATCCTTCGCGCCGGGTCGATTAACGACCCCAAGGGGAAAGAAGGGCTAAATGCCCTAACTGCCTTCTTGCTTGCCAAGGGAGGAACAAAGGAGCTTACCTACCAGCAGGTTGTTGCAAGTCTCTACCCATGGGCGGCTTCCATTAACGTGCAGCCGGACAAGGAGATCACGACATTTATTGGCAATGTCCATCGCGACCACCTGGAAGAATTCTACAAGATTTTCTCTGACCTTCTTCTCAACCCACGTTTCGATCCAGATGATTTCACCAGGAACAAAGATTTAGCCATCAGTTTTTTGGAGAAGAACCTTCGAGGGACGGACGATGAAAACCTCGGCAAGGAAGCACTTGGCCTCGTAATGTTTGGAAATCATCCTTACGGGACCGCGGATGCCACCGTCCAGGGCTTGAAGTCATCGACGTTGGAGGACGTGAAGGAATACTATGCGAAAACCTATACGATCGGCACAATGTGGATAGGAATTGCGGGCGGCTACCCCAGGGCATTCGTGGAAACAATGAAGAAGGACTTTGGCAAACTTCCGGATGGAAAATTTTCTCCTATCTCACTTCCGGAACCGGAGGCCATCAATGGGCTGGAGATTGCCTTCGTTGAAAAGCCGGCTCGCGGCACGGCGATCTCGATTGGCCATCCGCTTCCTGTAACACGGAAGGACAAAGATTTTTACGCCCTTCTCGTTGCCAACTCGCACTTTGGCGAGCACCGTACATTCAACGGTGTTCTCATGAACCGCCTGCGAGGAGATCGCGGATTGAACTACGGCGATTATTCGTATATCGAGAAGTTCACTGGAGGAACCGGCTCCTCGCGGTTTCCCAATGTGAATACTCCACTACGGCAGCAGTATTTCAGTATTTGGCTAAGGCCGGTCCAACCCGAGAATGCTCATTTTGCGGTGAGAGCTGCGCTATTCGAACTGGAGAAGTATGTGAAGGAGGGATTAACTGCAGAGCAGTTTCAGCAGACAAGGAAGTTTGTCTCCAACTACTCAAAGCTTTGGGCCCAAACACTCGATCGTCGTCTTGGCTACAAGATGGACTCCGAGTTTTATGGGACTGGAGACTACATTGAGAGAATCGACAAGGAGTTGAAGACGTTGACAGTAGCAGACGTCAACAGCGCCATCAAGAAATACATCAGCCCGGCGAACCTCAAGGTTGCCATCGTTGCCAATGATGGGAAGAGTCTTATGGACGCAATGGTCTCTAACGCGCCCTCTCCAATCAACTATCAATCTCCAGTGTCTGAGAATATTCTCGAAGAGGACAAGTTGATATCCAACTATTCACTCTCGATCAACCCAAAAAAAACCAAGCTGATACGAGTCCAGCAATTGTTTGAGAACGAGAGTCCTTCGAGAACACTGGGTCGCAAGGACAAAGAGAATATCAGATAGAACCACCGATATCCTGGGGTGGCGATTCAGTCGCCACCCTTTCCTCTTAGGCTTCCATTTCTCGTTTTCCACGCTTTAAGAAGATCCTGCCTAACCCATTGATATAGATGGTTGTCCAGACGACTTCAAGTGATCGTTAAGAAAGTTCTTGCATATTGTTTGAGAATTGGCTAATTACGTATCAGTCATCAATTCCCTCCAATTTGGCCAATTTCTGGAGCATCCATGCCCGAGAGTATTCAGTTCGAAAGCATTCTTGAGAGCATTAGCGGTGGGTTCTTCGCTCTCGACAATGAATTCAGAATCACATATTGGAACCACGCTGCGGAGGCAGGGACGGGGCTTTCGGCAGCAGAGGTGCTTGGGAAGAACGTGTTTGAGGTATTCCCCAATGCAAAAGATGCTCCACTTGGTGAAAAGTACCGACTGGCAATGGCGACGAAGACATTCCAAAGTATCGAATCTGCCTACAAGGACGAACGGTTCGAGGCTTGGTATGATGTGCGCATCTATCCGGCTGAAAGTGGGGGCTTGTCCGTGTTCTTTCAGGACATCACCGACAGGAAAAGGGACCAGCGCCAAAAGGAAATCCTTGTAGAGATCTCCCACGCCGTCAATTCCTCGCGACACCTCGATGAGTTATGCGTACGAGTTGCAGAAAAGATTGCACTCTTGTTTGAAGTTTCCTCCAAGTTCATCTGTATCTATTTATTTGATCCTCGAGGGAACGAGATTAGGCTCGTTGCGCCGGCGCTCTTTGACGCTGACTTCCCGCAAGAAAGAGTGCATCAGCCGGTGCAGCCAACCGCGGTATTCCTTGCGGCAAAGGCCGCGTTCTCGAAGGAAACGATTCTCTCCGATCAGATCACTGAAAGCACCGTTGCCGGTCTGTTTCTTGACGAAATGAATGAACGAAAACTTAAGACCCTGATTGTCCTGCCTCTCGTGGTGCAAGGTGAGTTACAGGGAGTGATGGAAGTGCTCAGCATCAAAGACAGGGAGTTCGTGCAGAGTGACCTCGAGACTCTCTCCGTAGTAACGAATGAGCTTGCGGGTGGGATGAGTAGGAAACGCCTGATGGATGAACTCAGGATGAAGAATGTGGAGCTCGAAACGCAGACACAGAAGGCACTCGATGCCAGCGATACGCTCAAGAAGTTTCTTGCTACCTTCAGCCACGAGCTTCGCTCGCCGTTGAATTCGATCATTGGATTTTCGGAGCTCCTGACTACGCAGTTCAGTGATCTTCCCGCCGAATCGGTCCAGGAATTCATGAAGAACATCAACATGAGCGGGAGGCATTTGCAGCAAATCATCAACGACATTCTGGACCTTTCCAAAATCGAAGCGGGGAAATTGGAACTTCATATCGCCAGCTACCCGATGTCATACTTCAAGGAAAGCATCGAACGGGTGCTCGCGTCGGACATTGGGGGAAAAGCCGTTCAACTGGAACTGGCGTTCTCCCTTGAGTTTGATGATATCGTGGTCGACCAGACTCGCTTCAAGCAAATCCTCATAAACCTTGTGTCGAATGCTATCAAGTTCAGCAATCGAGGGGCGAAGGTCGTCGTCCGTTCGGAGCGGATAGGCAACGATATCCAGTTCACTGTCCAGGACTCTGGCGTAGGCATGAGGCCTGAGGAAGTTGCCGGGTTGTTCAAGCCCTTCAAGCAGGCGGCAAGCGGGAAGGAGATGAACCGCCAGGGGATCGGCCTTGGGTTGACCATTGCCAAGAAGCTTGTAGAGTTGCACGGTGGTTCTATTTGGATTGAGAGCGAATGGGGGAAGGGCACCGTGGTGTCGTTCAAGATCCCCATGATTATTGATGCGACTTCCGAGCAGGTGTTGCAGGCAGGAATGCTCCTGGATGCGTTGCAGCGAGAGAACAAACCACTCGACCCGAACGAAAAACCGCTTGCGCTCATCATTGAGGATGCACCGCAGGCAAGCGAGTTATTGAGAATGCATATCGAGTCTGCAGGATATAGAGTGGAGATCGCCCGCGACGGCGCACAAGCAGTGGATATGGCCAAGCGGCTTCATCCGAGTGTTATTACACTTGATCTGCTGCTCCCCGTAAAGGACGGCTGGCAAGTGATGAAAGAACTTAAGCGACATCCCCTGTGCAAACATATCCCTATCATCATTGTTTCCATTATTGATGAGAAGAACCTCGGATTTAGCCTGGGTGCTGTGGACTATTTTGTCAAACCCGTGAACAAAGAAGACCTGCTCCAGGCGTTGGATCGCGTCCACCTTGTACCACGCCAGAACAACAGGAGACCGTCGGTTCTCGTCATTGATGATGACCGCGCGGCAACCGACCTCATCCAGATAATTCTGGAAAATGAAGGCTACCAAGTATTGAAGGCGTTCCAAGGAAAGGACGGTGTCGAGATCGCTGCTCGTGAGCGACCAGACCTTATTATTCTCGACCTGATTATGCCCGAAGTATCAGGGTTCAACGTGGCTTATCAGTTGAAGCAGATACCAGCGACACGGTCGATACCCATTATCATTCTGACATCAATGGAGATTGACTCCGATACGCAGTCGCAACTTGGAACCTACGTTTCTGGCCTTATGAGCAAGTCCACATTCACTAAGAAAGATCTTCTTAGGGAGATTAGCATTATTGACCACCCAAGGTAGAAACAAGGCTTGATTTTTATTTTCTTGACAATTGAGCTCCAGTGATGTATATTGAATCAGGTAAATCGAGAAAAACATCCCTATCGGAAAAGAGGGGCTAGTCACTATGACATACAAGAAACCATTGAGCGTCGGTCAAGTAGCAGAAATCTGTTGCGTCAGCAAGAAGACCGTGCTGAACTGGATTTACGATGGGGCGCTTAAGGCATTCACAACCTACGGCGGTCATTATCGGGTGTGGCCCGTCAATGTCAAGAAATTTCTTGATTCAACCGGGATGGATATTGATTTTGAGTACGTAGACGAGAGGATAACACACATTCTCATCATTGATGACGATGCTGACTACTCCCAAATGCTCAAGAGTGCGATCAGCACTGAATTACCCGGCGCCGAAATCACGGCAACGGATGACGGGTACGAGGGACTAATGCTCATTGGTGAGATCAAGCCACAGTTGGTGATTCTCGACATCAAAATGCCGAAGATTGATGGTTTTCAGGTGCTGGACCTTCTCAAGACAAGAAAGATTGATCACGACATGAAGGTACTCGTCATAACGGGATACCTGGATGAGGGTACGAAGAAGCAATTAGCTGGCACTATTGCGGATCACTGGATGGACAAGCTGGCCGACATCAATGGGATGATCAAGACCATAGTCTCATTTGTCCGATCAGACAAGCCCGTATTCCTGAATGGCTCAAACAACTGACCTTGGGACAAGCAACAGATATCTACAGAAAAGAGGATGTTCTTGTTATGAAGCAACAGGATCTCGATGAGCACTCGGTTCAGGTCGAAAACCTCAAGGCCGGTATTCGGGAGATATCCCACGAGATCAACAATCCGCTTGGCGTTATGCGCATGGCCGCCTACTTCCTGGAGGTAACAAATCCGCCCGAGGACAAAAAGACACACTATTTCAAAGTCCTGAACGAGAGCATCGACAAGATTGAAAAGTGCCTCGAACAGCTTAAAATACTCCGCGAGAATCCCTCAGCTGCATCTGTTCACCCACCCCTTCAGGATACCTGAGATACTGCCGACCTTATGCCGACGCGTCCTTCGTGCACGGGAACCAACGCCGCACATATTACGTACATATTAGCAGCCTAGTCGGCTCACGTTGCGAGGCCAGAGACAATCATGGAACGACGTTCGCTCATCATATACTTGGTTCTGGCAATAGTCCTTGCCGGATGTACTCGAGAACAGAAGATTACCACCTCATCCCCTGAGGCGTTGCGATGCTATAACGAAGGCGTTGACCGGTGGAAGAACTTCTATTATCAAGAGGCAAAATCGGTTCTTGACTCCGCTATCTCATTAGACTCAACGTTCGCTATGGCGTGGGCACGGCTGGCACTGGTTGATGAAGGGATGAGAAATGAAGCTCAGTCGAAGCTGCACATAGAACGCGCCAGACGTTATTCCAGCAATGCGTCCCGGCGGGAGCAGCTTTTCATTAACATGTGGTACCATAAGATCAATTATACCTTCAAAGAGGCGGTAACGGCGGCTGATTCATTAATAGCCCTCTCTCCGGAGGACGCCGAAGCACACGCCTTCCGGGGAATCATGTATGAGGAAGCGAAGGACTTCGAGGCGGCCATTCGCTCGTATGAGCGGGCGACCAAGGTGGACACCGGCTACGCCCCTGCAGTCATGTCGCTTGGCTACGCGTATTCCACACTGGGGGAGCAAAGCAAAGCCATTGCGCAGATGAAGCGTTACATTCGTATGGCGCCAACCGCCGCAGATCCACGTGCAAGCTACGCGGATTTGCTGCTCCGCGTGGGGAGGTACGAAGAGGCTCTCTCACAATACACCAAATCGCTTGAGCTCAAGCCGGACTACTGGTACTCCATCAATCAGATTGGCAATGTATATATTATCCAGGGGCGTCTACGCGAGGCGGAAGAACAATTCCACAAAGGGCTGACACTCCTGTTGCAGAGCCAGCAACTCGAGTCTTCCCATCTCTCTGTTGATGCCACTTTGAATGTTCTGCGCGGCGACTATCCACGAGCGATAGAGCAGTACATCCGGGCCCTTACGATTGATTCGACAAACAGCGGACCTGCGTACGGCCTGGTAAACGCCTTCATCCAGATGAAGAAATTCAAAGAAGCGGATGCAACCATCAGCCGGATCAGGGTGGAATTGGATCGCCGTAACCTCGGTGAGTCGCAGGCAATGTTGGGGTTCTTTCTGGCACGCGCGAGGTTCTTAACGGCACAAGGACAACTTATGGAGGCACTGGCGGTATGTGATTCTGCGCTCGACCATTCCTCACCACTCACTCGTGGAGTCGTTTATCGTCAGGTGGCGGAGATCAGGCTTGAGCAGCGTCAGTATGAGGGTGCATTCGACGCCTGCGAGGAGGCGCTCCGTGCGAATCCCAATAACCCCGATGCGTTGCTTACGCTCATGAAGGTGTACCATGCAAAAGGCGACCTCCGAATGACGCACGAGATAGGCGGAAGGTTGCTTGAGTTCTGGAAGAATGCGGACGCGGATTTCAGGTATCTCGGCGACGTGAAGAAGATGCTTGCTGGAAACCGTTCGGGTGTGTCCGCTTAGTGCGAACGAACACCTCTTTCCGACTTTGTAACTTCTGCAAGATTTCTGTACATTATTCACGCAGGGCACATCCGGGCACAATTTTCCTCTCAACCTCAGCTTCTCAATGGGTTTCAATTGTGGTATCGTCGGGCTTCCGAACGTAGGGAAGTCTACTCTCTTCAATGCCATCACGGCGGCGGGCGCTGAGGCGGCGAACTACCCCTTCTGCACAATCGATCCGAACGTTGGCGTAGTGGTCATTCCCGATCAGCGTATCGATGGGCTTGTCCGGATATACCAGCCGCCCAAGGTGGTGCCGTCAACCATCGAGTTCGTAGATATTGCCGGCCTCGTCAAAGGAGCCAGCAAAGGAGAAGGCCTGGGAAATCAGTTTCTTTCTCATATCCGCGAGGTGGATGCCATTGCTCACGTTGTTCGGTGTTTCGATGACTCCAATGTTGTGCACGTGGACGGGAATGTCAATCCGAGGCGGGATATCGAGGTGATCGAAGCGGAACTGATCTTTAAGGATCTCGACACGGTTGAAAAGAAACTGAGCGAGACGCAACGGAAGGCAAAGACCGGCGACAAGAAGATGAAGGCAGAGGCCGATCTTTACACTCGGGTACGGGATCATCTCCTCTCAGGGCGGTTGGTCCGCTATCTCTCCATTGAGAATGAGGATGACGTCCTATGGATGCGCGATCTCCATCTATTGACAAATAAACCCGTGATGTACGTCTGCAACGTGCACGAGAGAGACGTCGCCTCCGAGATTGCTTACGTTCAGGCCGTACGTGAAATTGCGGCGAAGGAGGGGGCAAAAGTGGTAACCGTAAGTGCTGCTGTGGAGGCGGAAGTGGCCGAGCTGCCGACTGGCGACAGGAGGGGGTTCCTGGAGGGACTGGGTATGAAGGAGTCCGGACTCGATAAGGTGGTACGTGAAGGATACGATTTGCTCCACCTGATCACATTCTTCACTGCTGGTCCCAAAGAGGTGCATGCATGGACCGTCCGGAAGGGTGCAACTGCCCCCCAGGCAGCCGGAGTGATCCACTCAGACTTTGAAAAGGGCTTCATCCGGGCTGAGATCATGAAATACGAGGATCTTGTCCGCCTTGGCTCTGAACAGGCGGTGAAGGACGGAGGCCTTCTGCACATCGAAGGGAAGGAATACGTCGTGGAAGATGGTGACATTGTCCATTTCAGATTTAATGTTTGACTCTTTCGCTTGACTCTGTTATCTTTGCCGTTACTTTCCAGGGTCACAAATGTACTACTTTCATTCCCACAATCAAGGAGTCTCCCCGATGAAACGCGCACACCAACTGTTTGCCATCGGTTGCGTTGCAGTGATGATGGTACTTGCCCTTGTTCTCGCTGGATGCGAGGAGGATTCCACCTCCCCAAGTACGACCATCGTGCCGATTACGGACAATCTCTTTCCACTTACAGTGGGCAACAAGTTCACCTACACAGGTTATGCAACGGCTCCTGGCAGCGGATCCCAAATTCCAGATCCAACCGGCTCGTATCAAACGGTCTGGACTATAGCGAGTAATGTCGCCCCGAGTCCGTTGGGTGGAGTCGCAACGGCCATTGTTGACAGTACCAGGGGACCTTTTGGTCCAGGCGGCCTCGTGGTGACTGTCGCCCGAACTCTTCTCATCCGGAAGGATACAACAGGAGACTTTGACTTCCTACAGACAATCGGACCATTCAAGCGGGCGTTCGGAATTCCGACTGGGACCACCGCAGCCGATACACTTAAGTGGATAGCTGTAGCCCGACCCTCGCAAGGCGTTGGGGCAACGGGAGCAAACTGGACTGCGTTTGACTCCACTTTCACTGGGTCTGGTGGCGCCCAGGTCAGGCTGCAGATCTTTGGCAGGATCGAGACTCAAGAAACCATCACGGATAGCACTACCACCCACACCCAGCACAACGCGTATCGGTCACGTACCTGGCGACGCATTACCGTGAATGGCACCATCGTGCAGGATGATGCGACAACTTCGCGTTTGCATCTCGTTAAGGATATAGGGCCGGTGCAGGTCCGCATCGTTGAAGACACCGAAAACCTTGGTCATTTCCGTGTCATGAAAGCGAAGAACTTCTAGTCATTCTGCTTCTCGGGGACTTCCGCTTGCGGGGGTCCCCTTTGTCTTACCATCCGGTTGACCGAATAACCGAGACACTTTGCTTTCGCAAACATATCCACGGAGAATCGGATCTATGGCTTTTCTGGACTCTGTTTTTGCCCCTGCCGGTCGTCTCTTGATCATTGTCTCCTGTTGGTGTTGCTTTACAACTCAAATCGTTGCCCAGACCTCTGGCTCCATTCGTGGGAAGGTGACCGATAAGAAAACCGGCGACTCACTTCCTTTCGCCAATGTCGTTGTGAAAGGGACAAACGCCGGAGCATCAACGAATATAGACGGCTCATTCGAGATCCGCGGTCTTGAACCCGGCACCTACACGATTGTGGTTTCCCTGGTGGGCCATGAAACCCGGCAGATTACAGGACTGAAAGTAACCGCCGGTGATGCCACGACTCAGGACGTGTCGCTTGGTGATGCCAGTGTTCAAGTGGGTGACATCACCGTATATGGGGCGTCATTAAGAGGAGAAAAAGTAACGGATGCCCCGGCCGCCGTCTCCGCTCTTTCGCCCGAGGAGATCAAACTGAACTCAGTTAGCGGCCAGGTGCCGAAGCTTCTCGAGAACCAGCCGGGGGTGGATATTGCGCAGAGCGGTGTGAACGACTTCAATGTAAACACGCGGGGCTTTAACAGCTCGCTTAATCGCCGTCTTCTTGTATTGCTTGATGGCAGAGACCTTGCTGTGGCGTTTCTCGGTTCGCAGGAGTGGAACGGTCTTTCCGTTCCCGTCGAGGATCTTGGCAAACTCGAACTTATCCGTGGTCCGGGCTCCGCCCTTTATGGTGCCAATGCCTTCAACGGGGTCATTAACATTCTCACGCCGCGCCCCAGAGATATCGCCGGCGGCAAAGTGACGATAGCGGGTGGAGAGAAAAACACCGCCAGGACTGACATTCGTTACGCAGGCTTCAGCGACGCATGGTCGTACAAGGTCAACGTGGGAAGATTCCAGGGTGACACCTGGAGTGTCTCAAGGACAATGTGGACTGGTGGTCAGATCGGTGTTTTCGAGTACTCCGGTTTCAATCCAGTTCTGAATATGGAGGTCGTGGAGGTCAACCGTGGAAAGGTCGCATCGACGTATGGTTCCGGTCGTCTGGACTACGCCTTTGCTGATGGCGCAAACGGCACGATTGAAGGAGGACTCACGCAGGTGGAAAACGAAATCCTAGTGACCGGCATTGGGCGGGTGCAGGTGCCGAAGGCGGTGAAGTCTTGGGGGCGCGCAAGTTACAGCGATGAGCATGTGTTTGTGCAGGCATGGGTGGCGGGGAGAAATTCGTTGAAGCCGCAGGTGTCGCTGTCAACAGGCCTACCTCTCGAGGAGAAATCATTGTTAGGCCAGGCGGATGTGCAATACCGGTTTTCTGAACTCGAAGACAGACTCTATGTCATCCTGGGAGCCGCACACAAGTATCAGTTCGTTGACACGAAAGGAACGCTGACCTTGGCGGCGCATCACGACAATCTCAGTGGTCTTTACGGGCAGTTCGAATACAAGGTAACCGATCAAATAAAGGCAATTGCCGCCGGACGGTGGGATCGCAGCACTCTTCACGCCAGCCAGTTCTCACCAAAGGTAGCGATGGTGTGGTCGCCATTCGTAGGACAGTCATTCCGCGCAACGTACAACAAGGCATTCCAGGCTCCAAACTATTCAGAGCTGTTCCTGAATGTAAAACACCCGATTCGTAATCTCGTCTATTTCGGGAATGAGGATCTGATTGTTGAGAAGATCACGGGGTATGAAGTGGGGTACAAGGGTGTATTTGAGAACGCTGTGTTCGTGACCTTGGATGGCTATTATAACCAGCTGACGGACTTCATCACAGATTTGGCGCCGAGTGTCAACCCTAAATACCCAGGTCAAATCACATTGCCTGGAGAAACCATTACCCGAACAGTATGGTCCTATGGAAATGCTGGCAAGGTGAATGAATACGGGTTCGAGCTGGGAGTCAACTATTACGTCTCATCTGAGTGGCAGTTGAATGCCAACTATGCGTTCTTCGACTTCAAGGTGAAGGAGCAAAGCGCGAATGACGTTCTTCTTCCCAACGCCCCAAAGCACAAGGTGAACGGCGGAATCACGTACAGGAATGACACGTTCGAGTTCGGCCTGAGCGGAAAGTACGTTCCCCGGTTCGATTGGGCGGCGGGGATCTTCAAAGGACCGATTCTAGCGTATGCACTGTTTAACCTGAATGCGTCCTACAAGTTGGCCCAAAACCTCACCCTGGGTTTGAATATTACAGACCTGCTGGATCGTGAACACTATCAGATCTTCGGTGGCTCGTTGATCGGTAGAAGAGCGATCATGAGCATGACAGCGACATTCTAAGGGGAGACAAACGAAAAACAAAGAAGGCAAGTCGGGTTCTCCGGCTTGCCTTCGTGTTTTTACCGCCCGACCCTACGCGTTCATTCCGAGCTTTTTCTTTGCCTCGTCAGACATCCTTACGGGGGACCATGCAGGTTCCCACACAATTCTCACGTCTGCGTCCTTCACGCCGGGGACCTTTAGTACCCGGTTTCGGACGTTTTGTGAGATCATCCCACTCATCCCACAGCCAGGGGAGGTCAATGTCATTTTCACACCCACCCAGTCGTCAATGATCTTCACATCATAGATAAGGCCCAAATCCACGAGATTCACTGGGATCTCAGGGTCGTAGCACTCCTTGAGCGCGTCCATGATCTCCGTTTCAGTGGGGATTGTCGTTTTCGGTTCTTCCATTGCTGCTCCTTCGATGTTCACCTGTTTAAAGATAGCCTTTCACTGGGGGAGTTGCAACTCATCATTGCTTGTGCCGGGGGAACCAGAGTTCCCTTAAAATAAGATAGCCCATCACACAATAACAAACAAACAGAGACACGCCCGAGAGAAGTACAAGCCAACTAAACAGGGGCGAAACAAAGCGGATTAGCACGATCCCGCCAAATGTTGTCACTACTGCAATGAAGGGTTCAACGATGAGGAACTTCTTCACACCATCCGAGACAAGAGAGGAAAAATAGAAAATCCCCCCCAGGGCGAGGAACACCAGAGAAAGAGAAAGGATGTGGTTGTGAAGGAAGACATACATCTCATTGGCCGATTTGGCATACTTCATCTCCTGGATGGTTTGCACATTTGCGGAGCCGAGGAATTGCTCCTGTATCCCTTGCGATGACAGGGACGTCGTATGCTCGACGAAGAAGAGTCCGATAAGATAGCCAGCGCTCATCACCGCGATGAACAAAGTGAGAAAGAGCTTGAGCGTAGCATCGGCCTCTCGCAATCGGAATGTCATTGTGTCTCCAATGGTGTGTGAGGCAGGCGATCCCTAACCGCTGCCAACACGGAAAGGACCTTCTTGACGCCAAACGTCACCGACCGAGCCGAAATCGTTGCGCCGCTGATATTCTTGATTTCCTTGCCTGGGCGGAGTTCCTCGCCCGGTCTTCTTCCGAAGAACTGCTTCTGCCATGATTTATAGCGCACTTCTCCGCCGTACGCTTCCCGATAGGCGAGAATTTCAAGATCCTTCACCACGAGAGAGGAGTCAACAGCCACGATATACGTAATCAGTTGATCCTTCCCTTTGACATTGTCCACCACAGCATATCCCGCGGCAGCGTTTCCTTTGAACGATGCGAGAACAACGAGCGTATCCCCTCCCCACCGTTGATTGCAAAGAATAAAGACCGCCTCTTTGTCTTGAGACAAAAGGGGGATGGTGACCAACACTGCCTTGGTTTCCTTTCCAAACATTCGCTGAACGGACGCCTGTGCCTGGTCCAATTCACGTTCGGTGACTCCCACATCTGGCCATGCAGCGATGGAGAGAAACATTGCGGCAACCGCAAGGGTCGCTGCTCGTGTGATGCCCTTAGAAAAAATAATAGCCGATGCCAAGATTCAATTGCCTGGTGTTTTTGAAGCTGCCGGAATTCAATTCGTTGTTCATGAATGTGTAATCAAACTTGAA
This sequence comes from Bacteroidota bacterium, assembly GCA_035687895.1. Lineage (GTDB taxonomy): Bacteria > Bacteroidota > Ignavibacteria > UBA10030 > UBA6906 > JAERML01. The sequence continues at coordinate 31,530 of DASRUE010000196.1, forward strand.
AGCTGTGTTGAATGTGGGTTTGTATGTCAACCCGAATACGATATCACTCCGGTTGTATTGCTTGAAGGGTTCAAAACCGGTCGTGGCAGCCTGGGTGTTGTACTTCTCGTATCGCCCGAAGAAGTTCAGTTCCTCTTCGGAGTCCGGGCAAAGCAAAGGAAGCACATTGTACGAGCCTTCGACGTAGTAGCCGTAAATCCGATCCGCGACAGCGGCATTAAACTGCGCGTTGATCTTGTCTGCATCTCCGATTGTACCAATTGCACCAACAGCACGAAGTGCGAACCCATCGACAGAATACCTCACGTCACCGGACCAGAGTGAAACCATGGCGTCTCCGATGCTATCCAGATCAGCCGAGGAATTGCCGACAAAAAAAGAGCCGCCTAAGAAGAGTCCAAGGCATGGGGAATAGTCCAGTCGACCAGTGAAGGATGGATTTGCCGGGTTGCTTTCGAATGCCCTCTGCCGCCCGTTACGCAACCCATTGCTTCCGCTGAACCCATCCGCCCTGAACCCAGCAACCACATAGAGTTGATAGTTGAGCCCTTCAACTAGGTTGCCGTACAGACCCGCTCCCGATTCTCTCCACGTGGTAGGGATTATTACTCGATCGACGCTTGGTCGCTCCACGCCGTTGAACGTGGGTGGTTCGTGATAGGTGTTGATCAGGCCAACAGGGGGGAGGATGATACCTGCCCGGATACCGAAGGATCGGTTGATCTGATAGTCAAGAAATGCTTGTTCGATGGACAATTCCCCGCCGTCTGGATTTCCTGCTTCAATCAAGGTATGTTCGATCTCGAGCTCAGACCTGAACGCGAGTTTCTCGTTGAAATTGTGACCGAGATAGAGGACGAACCGGTGAAAATCCAGCATTCCGCGTCGATGTCCATCGGGTTCATTGTAGTGAAGTTCGCCGTAGCCACCGAGGCTTGTTTTGGGTTCACCCTGAGAGAAAGTTGATGCGGATATCAAGATCACGACTCCAACAAGAGCCAGAGCTGAGCGCAAGAACATGACTACCCCATGATTGATGTGGATGTGATTCTTACACTTCCACATCTTGCCTTAACAAACCGAGGCACCTTCGCTATACTGACATAGAAAAGGGACGCGTTGCCACGCAACGTGGAAGCCTTTTTCGTTTTCGGAGCGTGCCCATCATTAGCCTTTTGCCGAGGTCCCGCTATGCGGGTGAGAGCACGCTCCGTTTTTTTAAGCCAGACTCTTCCTTACAAAATTCCGATTTCTTGTCTGCAATGGTGTCTTCTTTGATTCGCTCAATGACTGTAGAGGAACAGCCACAGTCATGACCGCAGGCGCGAAGGCGTGCCCGGCGTCGTTTTCGAACCTCGGATCGCAGGAGAATCACTCCGCTGATGAACACGATTCCTAATGATGCGATTTGTTGCCAGTCCATTTATCCTCCCAATCCTATGTACAGGCCGATTCTGTAAACGACGAATGTCACCGAGTAGGCAAGGGTGGTCATATACCCGATCTGGAACAGAGGCCATTTCCAGCCATTGGTTTCTCGTCGCATGACAGCGACCGTCGACATACACTGCATGGCAAGAACGTAATACACCATTAGACAGATCGCTGTGAGAACCGTGAAAGTCGGCGCACCAGTGGCCGGATCTCGATCCTGTTGCATCTGCTGGCGGAGCGAGACACTCCCCTCATTCTCGTCCGCATTCTGGATGTTGTAGATAGTTCCCATGGTACTGACAAACACCTCTCGTTGGAGGATCGATCCGACAAGTCCAATGCCGATTCTCCAGTCAAACCCGAGAGGTTTGATCAGGGGTTCGATAAGGTGTCCCGCTTGTCCGGCAAGACTGTGCTTCAGTTGTTCCGCAGCAGAGACATTATCAAGTCTCGGGTAGCTTGCGAGAAACCATAGGATGATAGAGACACCAAGAATGAATGTTCCGGCACGCTTCAGAAAAAGCCAGGATCGCTCCCACATCTGCAACAGCACCGACCTGAGTGACGGAAGTCGGTAAGGCGGAAGCTCCATAATGAAGATCGGTGGTGCACTCCGAAGCAAAGTCTTCTTGAACAACCAAGCCATGGCGAGCGCTGCAACGAGTCCGAGCAAGTACATGGAAACCATAGTAATGCCCGCGAGGGAGAAAATTCCCAGCACGTTTGTGTTCGGAATAAACGCCGCAATCAAAAGCGTGTACACAGGGAGTCGGGCGCTGCAACTGATCAGAGGGGAGACCAGCATGGTCACCAGCCGATCTTTGGGGTTTTCAATTGTCCGCGTGGCCATGATGCCGGGAATTGCACAAGCAAAGGAACTGAGCATGGGGATAAATGATTTCCCGTGCAACCCTACCTTGCTCATGAGCCTGTCCATAATGAAGGCAGCCCGCGACATGTATCCGGTGTCCTCCAGGAGTCCGAGGAACAAGAAGAGGAAGAGAATCTGTGGCAGAAACGTTACAACCGCTGCCACCCCCGCAATGGCTCCATTCACGGTCAGGTCTTGAAGGTCTCCCGGTGGTATCAGGGCGGTGACCTGTTGGCCAACCCAATCAAAACCATTCCCAATTAGCTCCATTGGGGCATTTGCCCATGTGAAGATGGTTTGGAAGACGACTGTCATCAGGCCAAGGAAGATGAAGAACCCCCAAATTCGGTGCGTCACAAAACGGTCAATTTTGTCACTGGTGCCCATCTTACTCCGAGCAGTCTGCTTTGTTGAAGCAGCGCAAATGAGCTTTATCCACTCATAGCGTGATTCCACAAATACAGACTGGCGATCGAAGCCAAGGAAGTCGAGCTTCTGGTGATCCCGCTTCACATGCTCTCGAACCTCAGGGTCAAACCGATCCATGTGGTCAAGCAAATCACTTTGCGAGGTCAGAAGAAGGATCGCGTCGTGGAATGCCTGCTGGTCGGCGAGTTGGTGCCTATTTCGAAGGATGCTGACAAGTTCCTCGGTTTCCTTGTGAACAGCATCCGGCAGTTGCCATTGCCGCGGTTTACTTGTTGCGTTAGTCGTGCGCAGCATCGCGTCTTTCAGTTCCGAGATTCCGATTCCTTTGTTTGCGATGATTGATACAACGCGAACGCCCAGTTCCCGCTCAAGTCGTTTCACGTCAATTTCAATGCCTAACTCCTCCGCGAGATCAATCATGGTCAAAGCGACTATAACGGGAAGATGCCTGTCGATTATCTGGCTGACGAGGTAGAGATTGCGTTCGAGGTTGGTGGCATCGACGACGCAGACAACGAGGTCGGGAGCGGGAGTATGAACAACGCGGCCGAGAAGGACATCAGTGGCAACTTTTTCGTCCGGAGAGTTGGCAGTCAAACTGTATGTGCCAGGGAGATCCAGGATGGAAGCACTGACACCATTTTCGAAGATGACTCTTCCCTCTTTCTTCTCCACAGTAACCCCGGGGTAGTTCCCTACCTTCTGTCGAAGACCGGTGAGTTCATTAAAGAGGGTGGTTTTCCCGCAATTCGGGTTTCCGATCAAAGCAATGTTTTTGCTGTGAACTGCAGTCTGAACGGATCCCATCAATGGGTCGCCTTCAAAATTATTACAGACTCTGCTTCTAGTCTTCTCATAGAGAGTCTATATCCTCTGACGCGCACTTCGATCGGATCTCCCATGGGGGCCACCCTTACCAATTCGACTAGAGTTCCCCTTATGAGACCCATCTCGAGCAGCCGTTGCTTTAAAGCAGAACCCACTGTGTTGATTCGGGAGACTGTTCCTCGTTCCCCCGGGATCATGGTGTCTAGTTGGACCTCAATGGTCGATTCCATGGTTCTCTACTACTAAAAAGTGAATACGGAGATAGTGCTTGCCAGCAGGTTGTTGATCCCAAGCCGGGTGTTACAGACTTCGCAAATCACGTTGCCGTTACCCCTATTGAGACAGCGAATGACGGCATTTTCACAAAATCCAAGTTCACGAAGTCGTATACAGACGTCGGGGTGCGATTGGATTTCCCTAATGCGGACAGGGCGCCCAAGAGGTGCGTTAGCAAGCGTGAATGACGAACTTGGGTTCATATCGCTATGCTCTCTTCTTACATTTGGAACAGATTCCAAAAATCTGAAGTGTTGAACTTTGTGCCTTGAAACTCTTCTCGTCGCACACATCATCTTGAATCCGCTCGAGTTTTTCGTTTACGAATTCGATAATGTCTCCACAGTCCAGGCAAATAAGATGGTGGTGATGCGGACGCCCGAAGGCTTTCTCGTATCGAGATGTATTTTCGGCAAACCTGTACTTGGAGACGAGGCCGCATTCCTGAAGCACCTCCAGAGTATTGTATACAGTTGCCTTAGAGACTTTGATGCCATTCGTGATTAACCGGTAGTAGAGTCCCTCGACATCAAAGTGTCCCTGGCTTTCCAATACTGCGTCTAAGATCGCAAAACGCTCGGGAGTCGAGCGCTGCTTTCCGCTTGCCTTCAGATGGGTTGTGAGTATCTCGTGCGCTGCGTGAACGTCCATGGCTCCTCTTATTTAGAATTAGTCTAAATAAAAATAAGCACAAATATCCAAGTTGTCAAGAGAGAAGTTAGAAATAGATTTGACATGTATCGAAAACAGTGTGAAAAATCTCTGGAAATTTGCAGATTTTGCTTGCTTATTTCGTCCGGATTAGTATATTTTCACCGGGCAAACGGTTAGTCCCCTTCTTCTAATTCTTAGTATGAATGAAGTCTCCTAAAGCCAACCTTCTCAGCGGCAGACGAATAATCAGGGCTCCTATTCCCAAGAACATCCCAATTGTGAAATTGGTTGATGAGTACTTCCAGGCCTACAATGGAGGCAGACTGCGAGAAGCTTGCCAGTTGTTCTCTACAAAGATGCTCGCGAGAGATGTAACCGTGGGTATGAGTATTACTGGTGCACTTACGCCGGCCGGGCTCGGATCGTGCATAGTTCCTCTGATAAGAGCGGGATTTGTGGATTGGATCGTTAGCACGGGGGCCAACCTTTACCACGACACTCACTTCGCAATTGGCCACACCCTTCACCGCGGCTCGCCATTTCTCGATGATCGAGTCCTGCGCAAGGAAGGAGTGATTAGGATATATGACATTCTCTTCGATTATGAAGTTCTGCTGAGCACGGATGAGTTCTTCAGGACTGTTCTTCGCAACGAAGAGTTCCAGAAAGAAATGGGGACGGCCGAGCTACACTATAAGCTTGGTAAATATGTCCTTGAGCGCGAGAGAGTATTACGTATCAGGCATAGCAGTGTGCTAGCAACCGCGTACCGATGCGGTGTGCCGGTTTACACCCCTTCGCCGGGTGATAGCTCTATAGGAATGAATATAGCTGAGATTGAGTTATCTGGATATAGGACGCGTCTAGATGTTCTTCTTGATGTCAACGAAACAGCAGCCATTGTGCTAGACGCAAAGAAAAGGGGTGGGAGGAGTGGAGTGTTGATCTTCGGTGGTGGGTCACCAAAGAATTTCATTTTACAGACTGAACCTCAGATCCAAGAAGTGCTGAAGATCAACGAGAAAGGGCACGATTTCTTCTTGCAGGTTACCGATGCCCGACCCGATACGGGTGGTTTGTCAGGTGCGACCCCGTCAGAAGCAGTCAGTTGGGGAAAAGTGGATCCCGACAAGCTTCCTGATACCGTTGTGGCCTACCTTGATGCAACGGTAGCCATGCCAATTTTGACCTCGTATGCCTTGGCAAGACGTAAACCTCGCCAACTTAAACGCCTGTACGATCGTCGAGCAGAGTCGTTGGAACGATTGAAACGTGAATACAAAAGAGTGAGCAAGAGTTCTTAGCAAAGAAACCCTTTCATTCACACTAAGGAGAAAAAATCATGAGCAGGCTTCAGGAACTCAAGGACTTGGTACAGTCTTTTGATAAAGACTTCGTAAAGTTCTATGAGAAGGGGAACAAGTCAGCCGGGACGCGCGTGCGGAAGGCCATGAATGAATTGAAGAAGAAGGCCCAAGAAATTAGAAAAGAAGTGCAGGAAATCAAGGCCCAAGCGAAAGAGGGTGGGGCCTGAAAAGCCTCTCGATCCATTTACTGAAGGAGATGCACCCCCCATGGCTGCGGTGGGATGGCCATCTGGGTGTGTGTCTCCTTCATCAATCTGCAAAAAGAAACCCACCATGTGGTGGGTTTGTCTCTCTCAGACTTGCTCCGCGAGAGTTCGTTGAGCTCGTCGTACCGCTTTGACTTTCTTCATCCGCTTTTTTACTGAAGGTTTTGTGAAGTAGGCTCTCTTCTTGAATTCCTTCAAGATGCCCGACCGCTCGTATTTCTTCTTGAACCGCTTGATAGCGCGGTCAATCGGCTCGTTCTCTGCAACGACGATTCCTACCAATTCTATCACCTCCTTCAGCATTTATCAAGTGATTTTGATTCCGTGGTCATGCATCATTGAGCGTTGTCTGATGCCGTCACAACACTCTCCAAAAGTCGTCTTTGTCCCAGTTTTTCAAAAGACACGACAATTGCGCGCTCTCCTCTCGAGGTTCGTTCCTTGGAAATGATCTTTCCGATATCGTCCCATTCCAAATGGAATATCGCCTGGCCGACAACGTAAGTGTTTTCAGGCCGATACTCCAAGCACTCAGTTCGATCGAGCTTTTTCTTTGATTCTTCTTGTTCCCGTTTGTATTCGTTAATGTCAACTAACATCGAATGTCTGCACCGTGTGCACCGGTACCATGTTTTTTCGGGTTGACTTTCTACTGCACCTACCATCTCCATCTTGTTGACGCGTTCACAATGGTTACAATAGCGGGTGATACTCTTACCCCTTGCCATGTTAACCCTCCTTAGTTGAAAGAAACTCTGGGATTCGAACCTGGGACACGACGCTGGGATTTCCACACGAGGGCAGGTGACAAACGACTCAATACAAGGTACTTGATTTCCTTTTGGAAGTCAAGATATTGTCGCTTGTGTTTGCGTGCATTGGTCGCTATATTTCAGTGGTTCGCTTGGGCCCTTAGCTCAGCTGGTTAGAGCGGCAGACTCATAATCTGCGGGTCGCAGGTTCGAGCCCTGCAGGGCCCACAGAGGCATCACGATTTCGTGATGCCTTTCTTTGTTTGTGCGCAGTTCCCAGCTTTTCGAGAAAGCTATGTATCCACATGGTCAAATCTGCCGTTAAGGTAAAACTTACATGGCATAAGCTCTCGAAATCCCCCAGTTTAACTCGTTTTAGGCCCTCCTTTCTGGCTTAACCTTTGCGCAAATCATGACTTACAAATAAGAACCTCTCGAATGTCCACATTGTCAGAAGGTTGACTATGAGAATCTTGGTTGTTGACGACAATAAGGGTTTCCTCAACGTCATGGGTGACTTGCTGCGCGACTATGGTTACGAGGTTTTTCTTGCGGAGGATGGAAAGCAGGCCCGGGAGTTCTTGGAAGGAGAGAAGGTCGACGTTATCGTATCCGATGTTTTTATGCCGACGCTTGACGGGACTCGGTTCCACAGTTACGTTCGTGAGTTTACGGACTTTCAGGACATTCCTTTCATCTTCATCTCAGGGTACGATGACGAGCACACACGAAATGTAGTAGTTGATTCCAAGATCGATTTCTTCATCAGCAAAACAGCGCCGGTGGAGACGCTCGTATCTCTGATTGAAAGCCTGAAACCAACAAAGCAGCTAAAGTCCGTCTGATACGCGCGTCATTCACTGTAGAAAACCAATCTTTGCCAAGGAGCGGAACACTGTGTCAATTTCGGGAAATGTACATCCCCTACAACGGCCCCTCGAGGATGAGGAAGCATCATCCGTGTCGTCACACCCAGCGAACGACACCATGTCGAACGGTGCTGGACAACCATTCATGTCCTCCTTCATGGAGCATTTGGTCCGATCCAAGATCGTGACTGAGGAAGTTGCACTTCGGGCGTCGGCATGGAAACACGAACAGAATGGACGCGGGAAGAAAAGCCTCGTGGAAATCCTTGCGGATGAGTTCAGCGTTCCACGGGACATCCTATATAATGAAGTCGCTCACTTCTACTCCTTTCGCATGATCGACCTTAATGATCGGAATGCAAGGAGGCTACCTCCGTCGACGGTCAACAAACTTCTTGCTGGGCTTCCGGAGTCAATCTACCAACTGGCACTCAAGCACAAAGTTCTTCCATACGAAGTTCCCGAAAACCAGCCGGACAAAATGTTGGTCGTTACCCCCAACCCTTCTGATCGCGAAGTGTATGAAGTAGCACGTTCGTTCACCTACAAGAAGTTCGAAATATGTTACATGAAGGAGCGAGACTGGGCGGAGTTCTGGCGCCAGGTCACCTTGGATAAGCAGCAGGTTGTTAGTGGGCTCGGCGGCTCAGACTCGGTTTTTGAGGAAGAGGATGCAGAGTTGGACTTGGTGCTGGATAAAGAGATCAACAGAAGCCAGTTGATTGCGCTGGTGGAAAATCTCTTCGCCGATGCTGTGCGTGTCGGTGCCAGTGACATTCACATCATGCCTAAAGGAGCACGCAAGACGGTAGTCTCATTCAGACTTGACGGAAGGTTGACTGAGTGGTACACGATTGAGGATGCTCGCGCAGAAGCCGTAGTTGCGGTTGTTAAAGGCAGGGGGTTGAACCTCGACAGGTTTGAGCGTATGGCCGCCCAGGATGGCTCGGCGCAGAAGGTTATCGATAATCAAGTGGTCAGGTTTCGCATTTCGATTATTCCAGTTGTCTCGCGTGAGCTGTCCGGCAAGTTCGAATCCGTCGTGATCCGCATTTTGAAGGACGCGGACGCATCCGTTACCCTGGAGGCAATCGGTTTCGATCCCTACTCATTGAAGGTTTTCGGTGAGGCGATCGCGAAACCGCATGGCATGGTAATTCTAACGGGACCAACGGGGAGCGGAAAAAGCACGACACTCGTTGCTGCGCTTCGGTCCGTGATGCATCCATCACGTAATACTATTACAGTCGAAGACCCAGTGGAATATCTGCTTGAAGGAGCGCGGCAGGTAAAGCTGAACCATAAACTCAATTTCGATGATGCCTTGCGCGCGATCCTTCGTCACGATCCTGACATTGTGATGGTGGGAGAGATCCGTGATCGAATTACCGCAGATCTTGCCATCAAGCTTGCAAATACCGGCCATCTGACATTTTCGACCCTGCACACGAATGACGCGCCAAGCGCTGTCTCGCGGCTTTTCAAAATAGGTGTGGAACCCTTTCTTCTTGCTCAGGCACTAAATATTGTAGTTGCGCAACGTCTTGTCCGAAAACTCTGTGAAAAGTGCAAACAGCCTGTTTCACAGGTGAGCGATATGCTTCTCGCAAAGACAGGATTTACGCAGGAAGAGGCAGAGACAACAACGTTTTACCGGGCAGTGGGATGTATCAATTGCGTTGGTGGGTTCAAGGGCCGTACTGCGATTCACGAGTCGCTGTATGTGACGCAAGAAGTCCGAGACATTATCCTTGAGAGTGGAGACAAGATCGACGTTAACGCCATCCGTGATACGGCTGTGGCCCACGGCATGCAGACGCTTCGACAGTCTGGTATTGAATTGGTGAAGAGTGGCATCACTACAATGGATGAGATCATCAGTGGCACCACAAACGACTGATTCGTTAAAGTTCGTCATTACAATAGGTATCGGAAATTCTGACTCTCGTCCAGTTACTTTTACCACAAGCATCCAAAACCCACACCAGAAAGCCTGTTTTGACGGTCGCTCAATGAATTCTAATTCTGGCATGGCGCTTGGGACATTCTGTTGCACAAACACAAATGAATACAAACAACTAACTCCCACATTTAATCACATTCACCAATAAAGGAGCTCCACCATGGGACAGCAGCAACTTTTGTTAATCATCCTTGGCGTCATCGTTGTCGGTATCGCAGTGGCGGTCGGCATCACGATGTTCCAGGATAACGCAGTGTCGGCGAACCGCGATGCGGTCACGAACGATCTCGTGAACCTCGCCTCACGTGCGCAACAGTACTATCGTCGTCCGACGGCGTTGGGTGGCGGCCAGGGTGACTTTGACGGTCTGACCCTCGTAAAGCTGACCTCCAAGTCAATCAATGCAAACGGTTCATACGGGCTGACCTCGGCAGCAGGCCAGACAGCTGTTATCGAAGGATATGGCACGGAGAATGGCAATGACGGTTCGACGGTGATTCATCTTACGATGAACGTGCTTTCGGATAGCACGTACATTGTAGAAGTTAACTAACGCATGCTTGAACGGGCTTCCCTTGTCGGGGAGCCCGTTCACTATTTTCACAAAACGGTAAAGCCATGGGCACTCAACAGTTATTGCTAATCGTCGTCGGCGTCGTCCTCGTTGGAATCATGATTGCAGTGGGACTCTTCATGTTTCGGGACCAGGCGGCTGCCACGAACAGAGATGCGCTCACAAACGATCTGACACATCTTGCTTCGGCGGCACAGCAGCACTATCGGCGCCCAACGGTTTTTGGTGGTGGACAGAGGAGATTTACAGGTCTCACGTTGAGCAAGCTGACGACAAAACCCATCAACGCTAATGGGACGTACTCACTGTCTCCGGATCCAGTAACAGGAACACCGGCCTCGGTTCAGATTACCGGGATTGGGCGTGAAACTGGAATTGATGGGACTAATAAGGTCAAAGTTGTTGTGCTGGTATTCCCCGACAGCGTCTATGTAGACGACTCCAACGGCAACTAGACCGATGTTCGGAAGCAACAGTCTGAGCAACACAAAAAAGAGGATGTAGGAATCTAGACAGAGGATTAGTACAAACAGGGGGGAGTCGTAATAGGGGGTACCTCCCCTTGTTGGTTCGCTTGTTTTGCTAGGTGGGGGATCTAGTAAGACGTCGGGCGATTCCAACGGGGGAGCTTACCCTTTACGTGTTCAATAGAGAGAGTGTGATACAGCGTACAATTTAACGTAAGAGGAATGCATCATGGCAGAGTTCAGAATCGAAGGTGTCACTGCTGGTGGAAAACCGGTCCAAGGTATCCTGGAAGCGGACTCCACCCGGTCGGCCAAGCAGAAAGCAGCAGTCATGGCGCAGCAGCGAAAATTCAAGCTGTTGCATGTTGTTCCTCGCTCCACGTGGGTGTACAAAGTACAGCGCGGGACGGAGAAACCTGTAATTGGTGAGCAGAAAGCCTTCACCAAAGGAGAGGTTCAGGAAGCCCTTCAGAAAATGGGCTACCGTGTAATCCGAATTCAGAAGCGGCTCATCAACTTCAAAGCAAGACCGCCCGCTACTGAAATCGTGACCTTCGTGCGGGTGAGTGCGGACCTTATACGGCAGAAGCTTCCGTTCAATGAGATCATGCAGTTGCTGGTGAACGACATTCAGAACAGGACCCTGCGCGAGGCGATCAAGGATATCAACGCCGAACTGAAACAGGGCAAAGACAGCGAGCGTGCGTTCATCAAGCACGAAGCAGTTCTCGGTCGGTTCACCGCCCACATGCTCGGCTTGGCCTCGAAGAGTGGTAACATGGCCGAAATCTATGACAGCACGGCGAAGTTTTTGGAGCGCCAGTCGGAATTTAAAAAGAACCTCAAGAGCGCGCTGATCATGCCCATTGTGACTCTCTTCGTTCTGTTCGGTGCGGTGGTTTACTATGTCGGATACATCTTTCCGGCGACTGCCAATTTGTTCCGGAAGTTTAATATTGAACTACCGCCAATGACCCGGGCAACGCTCGCGCTTAGCGATTTTCTGGTGGAGAACATTGTGATAATTCTCATCGGGACAATCATCCCCACCATTCTCGCAGTTCGTTTCTTCACGACGGAAAAGGGGCGTTTCATTCTTGATCGTTACATCTGGAAGGTCCCCGCAATGGGACAACTCCTCCATAAAATGAGTATCGAGATCTTCTGCCGGGTATTCTATGCCCTGTACAGTGGGGCGGGCGAGAATATCGAGGTCATCCGTATGGCATCTGAGGCATGCGGCAACAAGTACATGGAGCACCAAATCAAGACCATCGCACTTCCCCTGATGATTCAAAAAGGTGCGGGTATCACCGAAGCGTTCGAAGCGACGGGTGTCTTTACGAAAACTGCGATTTCGCGATTCCACTCGGGAGCCGAGACAGGGACAGTAAAGAACACGGCCCTTCAGCTGGCGGAGTACTACGAGAAGGAAACGTCGTACAAAATGAGGAATGCGATTGACTATATTCAGTTGATGATTTCGATGATCATCATGGTTGTGTTGACGGCCCTGACGATTGTGTCGTCCGAGACGGCGACCATTCGGCCCAAGAACCCGGCGCTGGGTCACGCCACAGTGCAGCACGCTGAAAAGTCCTTGACGTAATGTGTGTCTATCCCCCAACAATGAACAGACAGCGCAATGGCACAGATTGACATTACAGATAAGATAGGGTTCGCACTCCTCAAAAAAGGAATCATTGACTACGAGACGCTGGAGAAGTCGCTCAAGGTCAAAGACTCCGAAGGGAAGAAGAACCGGCGGAATCTAGGGCAGATCCTCGTCCACGATTTCAATGCCGACCACGACGCGGTGTTCAGAGAAGTTGCCGATCTCTATGCGTTCCGGGAGATCTACCTTGCTGATGAAAACATCGAGAAACAACGGATTGATTTCATTAGGAAGTTTGTTGATGCTCTTTCCGAGAGCGCACGCGACATGATGTTGCAGGCCAAGATTCTCCCACTCAAGTTCGACGAGAAACAACCGGATAAGTTGGTGGTAATTGCCGCCGACCCGACCGATCGACGCATCCCGCTGGTTGCCCGCAATTTCGGCGTGAAGAAGTACGAGGTTGTGTACACCCGCCTCAAGGAACTGCAGAACCTCATGGAACAGGTTGTTCCACCGGAGAATGAGTTCCTCCGACTTCTTGAGGATTCACAGGTCGGCATCGAGGTAAAGGAAGATGAAAGCGCCGTTGATGAAGAGGCGCTCGAAGCGGAGATCGGAAAAAGCGCGTTGGTTAACCTCGTGGAAGGCTCGTTGATTGAAGCCGTGCGCCAGGGGGTGAGTGATATCCACATTATCGCAAAGGAAGGGAACCGAACCGAGTTTTGGTTTCGAGTGGATGGGAATCTGAAGCTGTGGCATGTGCAAGAGAACACGATGCCCGAGGCAGTTGCCGCAGTTGTTAAAGACCGTTCCAAGAATATAGACCGTTTCGAACGCGAAATGTCTCAGGACGGTTTCATCCAGCGGCTTATCGACGACCACATGATCCGCTTCCGCGTCTCCATCATGCCGATCGTGGGTGTCGAATTCAGACACAAGTTTGAAAGCATCGTCATCCGTGTGCTGGACGATCGAAAGGTTATCACTGACCTGGATAAGCTGGGCTTGCAGGGCCCAGCGAAAGATTTCTTCTACAAAGCCATTGAGAAACCTCAGGGGATCGTCATCCTGACCGGGCCGACTGGAAGCGGTAAGAGCACAACTCTGGTTGCTGCCTTGCACCAGGTGATTGACCCGACGGTGAATGTCCTCACAGTCGAAGACCCGGTCGAATATATTATACGCGGTGCACGTCAGCTGAAAATTGGCCCAAAAATGAACTTCGATCTGGCCATCCGCGGTATTCTCCGGCATGACCCGGACATTGTGCTCGTCGGCGAAATGCGTGACAAAGCAACGTCAGAAATCGCCATCAAGCTCGCTAACACAGGCCACCTCACGTTCTCCACGCTTCACACAAACGATGCACCGAGCGCTGTTGCTAGACTGTACAAAATGGGGATCGAGCCATTTCTGATCGCGTATGCCATTAATATAATTGTGGCCCAGCGTCTTGTCCGGACGTTGTGCAAAGTCTGCAGACGCCTCATCCCCAAGGAGGAAATTGACCGGGACGTATACCTGAAATTTGGTTTCGCGGAAGAAGACCTTGAAACACGGACAATGTACGAAGCGGTTGGTTGCGATAAGTGTAATGGAGGATACAAAGGACGTGCTGCAATCCACGAGGCGCTGTATTTCACCCGTGAGATTCGCGGGTTGATCGTCAAGGCCGGTGGCGACATTGATGAGGAACAGATTCGCAACCAGGCGATGAAAGATGGGATGTGGACCCTTCGCAGGGCGGGTATTGAGAGGATCAAGGATGGTATAACGACGCTCGAAGAAATTGCATCAGCAACAACGGATGATTAACCCGATGGAATGTGCGAATACACTCGCTATCAGAAACCTCCGGGGTGACGTATGAACCTCGGTCAAAGCATGCTGGTCATTGGTGCAATATTGCTTCTGGGGATTCTTACCCTTAACGCCAACAGGACAGTGATGGAGACAAATGATGTAACAAATTCAAGCGAGTTCGGAATTGCCGCGGTGTCGCTGGCGACGTCTCTGGTTGAGGAGGCAATGGGGAAGATGTTCGATGAAGTTGTGGCTGACACGGTGCCTCCAACGATGGCTCTGTCGATTCTCTCGACTACCCTGCAGAAGGAATCAGGCGAGCGGTATCGCGGCGGCACAAACGACTTTGACGATATTGATGACTACAATAACCTGTTTGTAGTCTATACAAGCCCGAATGACATGAGCGCGGTTGCCGGTGCGGATACGATTCTCGTTGTTCCTGGGTTGAGAGCCAGATACTATGTGAGAGCAAGAGTCAACTACGTCAACAGTACAGCTCTTGATGACACCACTTCTGCGCGAACGTGGCACAAGAAGATCCGAGTGGAAGTCACGAGTCCCCGGATATTACCGATCGGGCAGGCACAGGATACACTCGTGTATCCGGCCGTAATGAGTTATTGGTGAGTATGAGAATCTGCCTTGTGGAAGGGATATCATGAGTGTAATTCTTGATTTAATCTGGTCGACGTTGATCGCAGCCTTCGTCATCCTATTGGGGTTGCGCCTGAACGCGAGTATTGCGGGGAGTGCAGATGCTTCAAAGGCCAGTCTCAACGTCCAGGAATCTTTGGTTGACATCGTTCAAACGATCGAGTACGATTTCAGGAAAATCGCATACCGAATTGCTGATCCTTCGGCCGCAATTATCGTAGCTGACTCGAGTCGGTTGACCTTCTTGTCGGACATTGACAACAACGGCACCATTGATACGGTTTCGTGGTATGCGGGACCGAAACTCACGTCGATGGCAAACCCGAACATCCGCGGCCTCTTCAGATCAGTGAGTGGAGAAGGGGCGGTCGCAGCGCCAGGGTTGGGTGTGACAGAGTTTCATCTCAAGTACCTGGATCAGGATGGAGTCGAGATTTCGTCGTCGTACCCGCTACCAATAGCCGACCTTCGACGGATCTGGATCATAGAGACGACGATGATGATTGAGAGTCCATACAAGGTGCAAGATCAACTGAATCCTGAAATGAGTTATGCAGATATGGGATACGCTGCTGCCTTTTGGAGACAAACGCGGCTTGCATCGCGCAATATCCGGCGGCACGGCTAGGCACCGGCGAATGATAGCAGGTTCTAGTTCTTCATCTAAGTAGGGGGATCTATGGGAAAAGCAAGTATCGTCTATGTGATCGGGTTGACTCTTGTTCTGGGTATCGCACTGTTCAACATCAACAGATCCAGCACGGACTCGATGGATACATATACCGAGTACTATGGACGAACGATGGCGCACAACATCGCATCGGCAGGAGCGAACATTGCAACCAGTGCGCTACTGGTTCCTCCAGTGGCAATTGTCTCCGGCACCGATTCGTTCGCAGGGGGGACATACACCGTTCGGGTAGACAGCTTGAATTCAAACGGAGATAGTGTAGTGGTGGTGTCCACATCAAAGATTGATCTCTACGACAACATTGCTGAAAACCAAATCATCCGCGATACCATCGTGGCGAAACTCAGGCACCGACGGTTTGCGGAGTATGCTTATTTCTCCCAATCGGAGACGAACGGTTACCTTGCTCCTGGGAGCACTGCGGCTCCATCAGGTGTCAATATGTGGAAAATTACAGGTGATTCACTTTTTGGACGAGCTCACACAAACGGTCGATGGAATCTCTCAGGGAGACCGTATTTTGAGGATCGAGTAACGGCTCAGTTCGCAGCAAACCTTGCGGCAGGAGCAAATCCTATTTATAACAAGGGGTATCAGTGGCAAGTATATCTTAATCGTCCTGCAAGCAACTTGACCAATCTTGAGGCACGCGCAAACGCTGGCGGAGCCTTATTGACGAATAACGATGTTGCACTTACTTTTTTCCCTAATGGGAATGTGAATGTCCGGATTCCACCGACGACTGGCGGAACGCGCAACGATACAATTCCTATCTCGACCCTTACAAGTACGGGCGTTGTGGCCGTGAAAAACGGAGACGTGCGCGTCAAGGGGACCTACCAAGGTCAGTTGACTGTCGTGGCCCTCAAGGGAACAACTGCAGGTAATACCAAAGGGAACATCTGGATCGATGGAAATATTGTTGCGGCAACGAACCCGAACGGCAACATGTCTTCACCTGATATGCTCGGTCTGGTTGCCCAAAGAATGGCATATGTGACAACCCGGGATCCAGCCACGGGGCTTTGGATCCCGCGTACATCAGCATCGGTTCTGAATATTCAGGCTGCGATCTATACGCACGAAGGGACGTTTGCCGCGCAAGAGTACAACAACACAGGTCTCGGGCTCTGCGGGAGAATCAACCAGTTCGGGGCTCTGGCGATGGCTGCATCCACTTCGACCGGTCTTATGAGCGGCGGTGTGATCTCTAATGGGTTTTTAAAGACAATTCGGCATGATCCACGGTATGATGAACAAGCGCCTCCTGGCTTTCCAGCGTCCGACAGCTACGTGCTTGTTTCGTGGTGGGAAAAATAGGTACAACATGCAGGATATGAGATGAACGATGCTTTTCCACAAATCCCAAGAAATTCATTGACATTACTTACGTCAATGAATATATTCAACGTGAATTCGTGTGACCAATATCAGAGCGGACGGCGAAAGCACGCAACGGAAAGTGACCAAGAGAGCTTGAGATGATAGCAACAGCAGTAAAAACATTGCAGGATATCGCAGCATCCATCCCGGATACAGCCCCAGGCATGGAACGGCAGATGCTAATTGGGGATTTGGTCTCGAAACAATCTCCCGCCGAGCGTACTGCCCTACGGAAGCTCATGGACAGCTACCTGACGCGGATGAGCAAAATCAACGCATCAGATATAGATATGGGCGGTTATGGATGTGGCGGTCACATCTGGTATCGCGTGTATGGTGACAAGAAGGTCGATGCTGCGATTGGGAAATTCACACATGATGAGTTTAACGTTCTCATTCAGAGCGTCTTGATTGAGCGGCAGCGCCTTTTCCTGTATGAAAACCGAAATCTTGATTTCTCATACAGTATCGTTGAAGACGACAAGATGTTCAGGTTTCGCGCGGACGCGTACTTCGACCTCGATCAACTGGCGCTCAACATGCGCGCTATTAACGCGACGGTTCGTCCGTACAAGAATCTGGAACTCAATCCGAATGTAACTAAAGCGCTCAGTCTCTCCTATACGCAGCAAGGGCTCACGCTTATCACTGGCATCACGGGTTCGGGGAAAAGCGCTACACTCGACAGTATCATCGACGCAAACAACCATACCGTAGATGCGCATGTTGTGATCATTGCATCCCCGGTGGAGTATGTTCATAAACCGGATCGTTGCATTATCCGCCATCGAGAAGTGGGACGAGATGTTCTGTCGTTCAAGGAAGGGGCCATTCAGGCATTGCGACAAGACCCCGATATCATTGTAATCGGAGAAATGCGCGATCCGGATACAATTATGACGGCTCTCGAAATCACAGATAGTGGTCATAAAGTGTTCTCGACGCTCCACACCGCCTCGGCCGTGGAAACCATAGATCGTGTCATTGGCGAAGTTCCACCGGTCGAGCAAGAACGTGTAAGGATGCGTCTTGCGGACACGTTGAGTTGTGTGATGTCACAGAAACTGGTTCCGAGCTTGGACGGGAAGCTGGTTCTCGCAAAAGAAGTTATGGTAATGATCCCGTCCGTACGGGCAGCGATTAAGAACAATAATACGGGTGAAGTCTACCAGATGATGGCCGAATCAGGTGATCTGGGAATGATCACCCTTGAGCAGGACCTGAAAAGATTGTACATGCAGAAGAGGATATCGCTGGAGAATGCTATAGTCACGGCAAACAACAAGCGACGCTTCCAGCAGATCATGAACTTAACTCCTGTGGGAGACTGACGCGAGGGTACGAGGAGTCATCACGAACACTTTCTAGAACAATACAGGAAGCTCCCCTATGGCTTCTATGAAAGGGCCGAACAAGACAGTCCTTGGAATCTTTGTCGACGGTCTGGATGTTAAGCTCGCTCATCTGAGCGTAAAAGGAAAACGGGTCACCGTACATGAGTTGCGGTCTGGGACCCTTGTAGCGAAGCTGGAAGAGCGCAAGGCAGTTGAAGTTGGCAGCATGTCCGACACCGCCGATGCGTTCAGCTTACCCGCTGGTATTTCTGCGGATTCCGGCATTGAAGCCCAATCGGAGGACAACAATGCCGTCTTGCTGGGCCTTCTTGCCCAGTATCCTTCCAACAAGTACTCACTGACCTATAGCATCGCCGAACCAGCGATCTACTATCACCTCCTGGAAAGTGATTTTGGCTTGAAAGGGAAGAAGCTCAAGGAACGAATCCTTGCAGAGCTTAGAAACATTCGCGCCTTTCAGCCTGCAGCTGATGCTGTAGATGCCATTACCACGGATGAGGGGAACCTCCTCTGTGTGGTCCGCGAAGATGGGCTTAGCCTCATCAATTCTCTTGAGAACATCAAGGGGTTCATGGGTAACAGGTTGCCCCGGATCCCGGCGATCGACAGCGCTGACATTTCGTTGATGAACCTTGTCAGGCTGAACTATGACCTTCAGCCCCAGGAAGTTTCCGTTATCATTTATGTGGGTGTTGAGTTTACCCGCTTGATCTTCATGAGGGGGAGTCAGTTCTATCAGTTTGCCCCGATCCTTGGAGAAGGGTACGATTCGCCGAACCTCCAAAACACGGTCTACAGCAGGCTATTGCTGGAACAGGATAATCTAGCCATCCCTCGCATCAGTAAGATCATACTTGCAGGCGAATGTCGTCGCATCAACTTCAAAGAGTTCCTCACCCAGCAACTCCCTGATCAAGAAGTCGACTACCTGTTGACGCCTCAGCTTGATTCCAGTCCGTTGCCTCCTGAACAACAGGAGTCAATCTCGGAGTTTGCCGTGCCTATTGCCGCGGCATGGAAGGTGTTGGATCCCACGAACCCGAGAATTTACAATATTAACCTCTTACCCGCGATTGTGCGGGAAGGTCAGCGTGTCTTCAAACTGGCATGGCACGGATATCTCCTCCTCCTCCTGCTCTTCTTTTCGACCCTGTTCTTCACATGGTCGATTGCGCGAAAGCAGCGCGATATCGTCGAGCAGTCTGACGTCCTCGAACGAAAGAAAGTCCAGCTTGCGGAGAATGAGGCAGTGCAGAATTCCATCATTGACCTCCAGCAACAAATAGCCCGCTACCAGACTTCCCTGGCATTGTATGACACCCTTGTGCCAGGTAGTGAACGATGGAGCAAGGTCTTCACCCAGTTTAGCCACGGTGTGGAGGACTTGAATTCGATCTGGTTGACGGACTTCTCAACTGGTGATGCCGGCGTGATGACTGTAAACGGGTTTACGGTGTACCGGACCCGCATCCCGCGGCTCGCAACATTGTTTGATAACACGCTCCTGAAGGAAGTAAATGTGCAGGCGATTCGTGAGCAGGCCGTCTATCGGTATAAGATTGAAGTACCTGCCCCGTCCGGGCAGTAGCACTATCGACCTGATGATCAAAGGAGAGTAGCCTTGTCATACAAAATACGAAATAGCGTCGTGCTGGGCGTCCTGCTCTTCCTCGTCCTTGGAGTAGGAGTGTATGTCCGCGGCTTCAATCTTCCGGGGAAACTCAACAAGATTGAGACAGAGATCCGCACCATTGAGGACCAGCTGCAGAACACGCCAAACTTGGTGGCGGAGTTCAACGATCTGAGCGCCAACCTTGCGGACACAAAGAAGCGCTGGGAAAACCGGAACAAGGATATCCCACCGGTGGATGTTACGTCTCAGACCTATGCATATTTCAGCCGATTGATTGACTTGAGTGGCGATGTGAAACTTGACCTTCTGTACACTGGAGTAGAGCAAAAAGGGAACTACGGGTTCAATGTGTACAATTTAAGGGGCGAGGCGCCGTTTGAAAACTTTTACAGGTTCATCTGGTACCTTGAAAACGGTCGTAAACTCTACAAGATCAAAAAAATGAATGTGAAGGGGCTTGAGATAGCTCCCAAAGAGGATGAGCCGGGCGGCATTTTGGTCACCTTTGAGATGGTCGTCCATGCATATTTCTCGTCGGTCGCAGAGCTTGCGAGCGCTCCCGGTGAACGAACCATAACGCCAAATTATCTGATGATTGATCCTTTCAATCCGGTGATTTCGAGCGACATTCCGGCCAACCTCCGGAAGCTGATAGAGATTGAGCGTTCCGATTTGAAAGCAGTCATTCCAGGAAAGGCGTTTGTCCTTGATCAGACAAACGCGTTCAGAACACTGACGGAAGGGGATGAAGTTTACCTTGGCTATGTGACCAAGATCGACCCCGAACTAGGACGGATCGAGTGCACGCTCAACAAGGGCGGCATCATTGAGAAGGTGGAATTGAAGATACGCTACGGCATTCAACAAAACGTTGTGCAAAAATAGGATCGAGGACAGCATGAAAACACGCACTATTGTCTGCATACTTACTCTGCTGGCAGCCAGCATGGCACCGGCCCTTGGTCAGACAAACCCCGAGGAGCGACGCTCGTTCCGGGAGTACACATCTCCTGAAGAACTCGTCTCAATTGCTCCGACTGCCACGATGGACAAGGCGCTTGCAGCCATCAGCGAGGTAAGTCGGAAGTTCGTCGGGAAGATCATTATTGATACGGAGCGGCGGACGATGCCGGTCAACGTCGACATCCAGGGCGTGCAGTGGCGCGACGCCCTTGAGATGATCTGTCGCAAAAATGAGATCTGGTACTCGGAGTATGAAAACTATATCCAGCTCACATCGTCCGGCAGCGCAACGACTGCCGATGGTGCGCGGCAGGGAGCCGCCGCCGCCGGGAGCCCCGATATCCAGAAGGAATTTGCCACCTTCAGGAGCCGGGAAATCAAAATCTCGGGAGTTTTTTTGGAAGTGAATCTGAGCAAACTCGATGAAGTCGGATTGAACTGGACTTTCATGAAGAGTACATCAGACTATTCGATCAATTCCTCACTCGCCGCGGGTGATAGGGTTTCTAGTGAGATCTTCAAAACGGAAATCACACCGAAGGTGAGCTTCGCCAACATTAACATCCTCGCAAAGATGTTCTCGAACTACAACCTTGGTGAGATTCTTTCAAGTCCGCAAATCAACGTGCGTTCGGGGGAAGATGGAAGGATACAGGTAGGGCAGGACTTCTCCATTAAAGAGCGTGACTTTGCCGGTAACCTGATCGATAAGTTCTACAGTGCTGGAACGATCATCAAGGTGAAGCCGCAGGTGATCAACGAGCAAGGGGTGAACTTCGTGCACATGGTGGTTGATGTTGAGCGCAGCTCGGTGGTGCCCGGGTCCGTTAGCACAATCATCAACAAGACGAAAGCAAGTACCAACGTCCTTCTGCTCGACGGTGAAGAAACAATCATTGGTGGTTTGTACACCACAGAGGTCACCACGGTGCGTTCAGGTATTCCATTTCTGAAGGACCTGCCTTGGTATGTCTTTGGTCTCCGGTATCTGTTTGGGTATAACAGAGAGGAAGAGACGAAGAAGGAGCTTATCATCCTTCTGAAAGCTGAGCTCGTCCCGACATTGCAGGAACGGATTACGCAGAAGACCAGGCCGGGTGAACTTTACGAGCAGTGGCGGGCGGATCGTGCGAAGGAAGAGCAAAACCTCAAAGGCGAGAGCGCCGCAGACGAAAGTGAAGAAAAGTAATCCTCCATGGGAACCACAACATTTAGGGGACGGTCAATGAAGAGAACTATGCTCATGCTGGCGCTCGTTGCCACGATGGCACTCGTCCTGTTTGCGTGCAAGAGCGACGAACAGGGGGCAACACAGGGTGAAGGTGTCATTACCGGAGTTGTCACGGACGCGGCAACGGGGAATGCACTGGCGTCTGTGACTCTGCAGGCACAGACGATTGGTGGCGCAACCCAGACAGCTACCACGGACGCACAGGGTAACTTTCGCTTCAGCTTTACCACTGATAGTGCCAAGTCTGTCACAATCTCCGTCACAAAATCGGGGTACCGCGATACGTCGGTTGTTGTTCAAATTCAGCCCGGTGTTGTCGTGACCCTTGGCCTCCAGATAGCTGCGCGATCACCAATTTCTGGTGTTGGAGGAGGCAGCGGGGTTGCGCAGACTATTGCCTTCCTCGGAGCCAGCCCCCGGCAAATCTCAGTCTATGGTGTCGGCGGACTGGAGACATCCATACTCGGATTCGAAGTACGCGATTCACTTGGACTCGCTATAGATGCAGCACATTCCGTTAGCATGAGTTTTCAGATTGTCGGTGGATTGAACGGCGGCGAATACATTTCGCCACTCTCTGTCACCACTAATGCCATCGGTCAGGCCTATACCACGTTCAATAGCGGGATCCGGGCAGGCGTCTTTCAGGTTGTTGCAACGGTGACTTTGGCCGGACGCCCGCCGATCACTTCGAATCCGGTCAGGTTGATCATTACGGCTGGATTCCCGGATCAGGCGCACTTCACAATCGGCATCGACCGCTTTAATTTCCCGGCACTGGGAATTGTCGGCAAGCGGAATAGTGTAAGTGTTCTCGTGGGCGATAAGTACACAAACCCGGTCCAACCGAACACTGCTGTGTACTTCAGAAGTAGTGCAGGGGTTATTCAGCCCAGCGTTTTTACGGACGCAAGTGGCCAGGGGACTGTGGACCTCATCAGTGGAAACCCGGCACCATTTGGCATCTATGCGGCTCGGCCGCCATATGGTCCGGATACAGCGGGCTATCACCATATCGTCGCGCGAACCGTGGGTGAAGGTGGTGTGACGGTTCAGGACAGCACATTGATCCTTTGGAGCGGCGGGTCCATAATCTCAAATGTCAATCCCACGACTTTTAATATCCCGGACGGTGGTTTCCAAGACTTCACCTTTACTGTCTCTGACTTCCTCGGGCACCCACTGTCGGAAGGGACTATCATCAGTGTGCAGGCCACTGTGCCACCTCCCCCCGATCCAAATGCTCAAGTTAATCAGGTCCAGCTTGCTTTCGGGCGGAATGGCTCACTGACCTTGCCGGATGTTATATTGCCTGGACCCGGAAGGACGGCTTTCGGCTTCCGCCTTAGCGATGGGAGTACGATTGTCGCGGTAACACCGGTTACTGTCTCAATCACGGTGACGAGCGAGAACAATAACGCTTACTTCACGTTCTTCGGTATTGTCAACTAGTATCCGTTAGCGATTTCTGTGGTATCAAACCCCGGCGAGGTACTCGCCGGGGTTTTGTCATTTGTTCCACCTTTTCCTTCATTTGATTTTGCGCGCTATTTCCGTTAGCTTTTGGTTCACGAATTTGACCCCCAGATTACATCTATGGCAACGATAGCCTCCGAGAAAAAACTCTTTCTTCGTTCTACCTCCAATGAAATTGCCGACAAGATTGTCATCCGCGGTGCACGCGTCCATAATCTGAAGAGCATAAACCTTGACCTGCCCCGGAAGAAGCTAATTGTGTTCACCGGTGTGAGCGGCTCCGGCAAGTCCAGTCTCGCTTTTGATACTATCTATGCAGAGGGGCAACGCCGATATGTAGAGAGCCTCTCGTCGTATGCGCGACAGTTCTTGGAACGGATGGACAAGCCTGACGTGGACCTGATTCAAGGAATCAGCCCCGCGATGGCCATTGAGCAGAAGACCAATACCCGCAACCCGCGTTCCACCGTAGGCACGACGACGGAGATCTACGATTACCTTCGTCTGTTGTTTGCCCGTGTCGGAAAGACGTACTGCGAAAAATGTGGCAGGGTTGTAACAAGGGATTCTGTCCAGAGTGTGATGGAGGCACTCCAGCTCGAGACGCACCAACGCAGGCAGGCAGGGGGGGACTCGGCTCTGAAGATTCACATAGCATTCCCTCTTCCTCTTCATCCGAAAGAGACACTCGGCCAGGCACTGATCAATCTGAAGAAGGAGGGTTTCTTCCGCATTCTTGTTGCCGGTGACGTTGTTGATCTGAACGAAACACCGACAATAGGGAAGCGAAAGGCAGGGGAAATCTCCGTACTTGTCGATAGGCTGGTGGTCCGCCCTCAAGAGGAGAATGACCGATTGGCGGATTCTATCGAAACCGCTTTTGCATCTGGAAACGGACGTATGTCCGTGGTTCTTGTTGAAGACTCCCGCGTTCTTCCATTCAACCAGAATTTTGAATGCCCGCACTGCCATATCAAATACGAAGAACCTGAGCCGAGACTCTTCTCATTTAACAGCCCCTTTGGCGCCTGCCCTGAGTGCCAGGGGTTTGGTCGGGCCGTTGGCATCGATATGAACCTTGTTGTTCCAGACAAGAACAAGACGTTGCGTGAAGGTGCCATCCAACCCTGGGCGACCCCGAAGTTTCTGGAAAACCTCCGGAGCTTGGTCCGCATCGCGCAGAAGGCGGGGGTGAGGTTGGATGTTCCTTTTGCACAGCTTGGGCCGGAAGAACTGGACGTTGTGATGCGCGGGTTTCAGACGTTCGATGGGGTTGACGGGTTTTTCAAGAAGGTGGAGAAGAAGGCATACAAGATTTATTATCGCGTATTGTTGAGCCGTTATCGCGGGTACACTATATGCCCTGCATGCAAGGGCTCCCGTCTTCGCAAAGAGGCCCTGAGCGTCAAGATCGATGGGAAAAGCATAGCTGACGTGGTACGAATGACGATTGCTTCGGCCGATGATTTTTTCAAAATAGTTGCCTTGACGCCACATGAGATGGAGATCGCCCGGAGGATCCGCGAAGAACTCCAAAAGCGACTGCGGTATCTCCATGAGGTGGGGATCGGGTACCTCACCCTGGACCGACTCTCCAACACTCTGTCCGGCGGGGAATCGCAACGGATCAATCTGGCGACGTCGCTGGGCTCGTCGCTCGTCGGGGCGCTCTATGTGTTGGATGAACCAAGCATCGGTCTTCATCCCCGCGACAATGAACGGCTGATTCGGATTCTGAAGGCCCTGCGAGATGTGGGGAACACAGTCATAGTAGTTGAGCATGACGCTGACATGATGCGGGCATGCGACCTCATTGTAGATATGGGTCCAGAGGCGGGTGAGCATGGTGGCGAAGTAGTGTTTTCAGGATCACCAACGACCATCCTTGATGATCAGAAGTCCCTTACAGGCAAATATCTTTCCGGCCGTCGCGAAATACCTGTTCCCGCAGTCCGCCGAAAGGCAGGCGGCAAGGCAATCAAGGTAGTAGGAGCAACAGAGAATAATCTTGCCGGAATCGACGTGACATTTCCACTCAACAAGTTGGTTTGTATTACAGGTGTGAGTGGCAGCGGCAAAAGCACGCTTGTCCATGATGTGCTGTTTGGTGGCCTCAAAAGGCTGAAAGGTGATTTCAGCGCCAAGGAAGGAGCCTGTCACTTCATTGAAGGCCACGAGGAGATCGCTGCTGTGGAACTTGTGGACCAATCACCCATCGGCCGATCGCCACGGTCAAATCCGATCACCTATATTCAAGTGTTCGACCAGATCCGGAATCTGTTTGCATCAACGCAGGCGGCACGGATACATGGTTTTAGGCCGGGCCATTTTTCCTTCAATGTTCCAGGGGGGCGATGCGAGACCTGTGAGGGGGATGGTGTTATCAAAGTGGAAATGCAGTTCCTCGCTGATCTCTATTTGATGTGTGACTCGTGTAAAGGGAAACGATACAAACAAGAAGTACTCGACGTCCGGTACCGGGGAAAGAACATCGATGATGTGTTGGCGATGACCGTCACGGAAGCAATCGACTTCTTTGAAGGGAGCGCCGTGGGGGCAAAAATCGCCCGGCGGCTCAAGGTCCTTGCAGATGTCGGTCTTGGCTATGTACGGCTCGGCCAGTCTTCAACGTCGCTTTCGGGTGGAGAGGCGCAGCGCATTAAGCTTGCGGCCCATCTTGGAAACACACACAAGGATGGCCACACGCTCTTCATCTTCGATGAACCCACCACGGGTCTGCATTTCGATGACATTGCCCGGCTAATGTCGTGCTTCACAGCTCTGCTGGATGCGGGTAATTCCGTGGTAATAATTGAACACAACCTTGATGTTATCAAGTGTGCCGATCATCTCATCGATCTTGGTCCCGAGGCAGGAGAGGGGGGTGGAAAGGTTGTTGGTGTTGGGACGCCGGAAGAGATTGCCCGAAACGAGCGCTCACATACGGGACGGTTTCTCCGTCCGTATTTAAGGATGCCTTGACGGTGAGTGGGTGGGCGCCGGGTGAGCCTCGTCACCGCAGTCGCTTGGTGAATGTATTAAGTTGGAACTGCAAGAAGCACTGAAAGGCATTGGTGCCACAATGGATTTAGGGGAGGTCCTGCGTGTGCGCCAGTGCCTTTCGCCATTAATAGGCCATTCCCACGTTCAGCGTGATGAAAAACCCCCCAAAGTTTTTCTTCGTGGCCGCGACTGTTCCATCTGAGGTATTAAACAGCGAAGGAAGCCCGTCTCCAAAAAGATAGTTGAAATAGTATCTGAAATTCACACCAAAGACATTGCTCTTCTCCGACCCGAAGTTCGCCCCCACCCCGATGAAAGCCCCTGCTGTATAGTGAGGCTGTCCTTTTCCGAGACTTTTGAAAAACTCAACTTGGCGGAATTCTGCCACCCCAGAGACATTCGTAACGATTTCGGTAAAAGGTGCAGCGAAGATCATTGTGGGTCCCGCACCACCATTCACATAGGGCCGAAATGTGTCAACGATATCCTCCCTGAAGAGGCGGTGCTGAACACCGAACATAAGAGGGAGAACAAGAAAGCGGTTCAACTTTCCGGGTACAAACGACACTCCGAGGTATTGATCAAACCGTTCGACCTCCCGCTCATCTTTTGATTCAGAAATGGAAAAGGTAACGAATCCGAAAAGGTCTTCAGTAAACTCGCGCCGGTAAAATGTCCCGAGTCCGAACCCGCCGTCAGAGATAAGAACATCCAGGCCCCATGCATTCAGCAGAGGGGCCTGCGCGACAGGGCTAGCGGCGCCGGGGATCGAGTCCCACATTGTGGATAGGTTATTACTTCTCATTCCATTTGCAGGAAAAGGTGAGGACATGTTCAGCTGTCCAAACGCGGTTTGAGCCGTCAGCCACGTCATTATCACCACGTACGTTAATAGACGCACCTTCATTCCTGGAAGCATAGCCCCTCCCTCCTTTGGCGGCAACGAGTTTTGTCAGCAAGATAGGCTGTTTGTGTCAGAAAATCAATCAACAGATTCGGAAGACGCCAAACTTCAAATAGTGGGTCTCTGGGACGGAAGGAAGTGTAGGATGGTCGGGGGCAGCTCCCTGCCAGATCAGCATCTGAAGCTTTCTTCCTGTCTTCTGGGCAGCTTCACGGATGATCGTTAGGAACAGGTCCTGTTCGATGTGATGGGAACACGATGCAGTCATCAGCGTGCCACCTTCGCGAATCGACCGGATTGCATTAACGTGGAGCTCTTTGTACCCCTTCCTTGCGGCGGGAACTGTCTTTCTGCTTTTAGTGAACGATGGGGGATCGAGAACAACAACATCATACCCTGGCTTTTCCGTTGCCACGGAGGCGAGCCGTTCAAAAACGTCCCCTTTCTCGAACCGGACATTCTGCACCTCGTTGAGTACAGCATTCTGTGCTGCTCGTTGGACTGCTTCTTCAGAAACATCAATGCCGGTGACCTCCAACGCACCACCTCTGGCAGCATGCAGGGCGAATCCGCCGTCATTGCAAAAACAGTCGAGAACGCGTGCGTTCTTACTGAACCGTCGGATCACTGCACGGTTCTCACGCTGATCAAGAAAAAACCCCGTCTTCTGTCCCTCGAGTGTATCTACCAGAAACTGAATTCCATTCTCATGGTGAACGGTCTTTTGAACGGATCCACGGAGGACCCCCTTCTTCTGAGGGAGATGCTCCAACAGCCGCAGTGGCGATTCGTTTCGCTCCACAATGCCGTCAGGGTGCAATAGATCCTCCAGCACATCGCAGATCATTGATAGTCGAACGTCCATTCCATAGGAGAACGTCTGCACACACAGGTAGTTGTTGTACTTGTCGATAACAAGTCCGGGGAGAAAATCGCTTTCTCCGTGCACCAGACGGAAGCTCTCGCTCTCAGGATACAGTTGTCTCCGAAGCGCGAGTGCGGCTGTGATTCGCTTACGGAAAAAAGGCCCATCAATTTCTTCAGTCACCGATGAGAGGAGACGAAAGGCAATAAGCGAATGAGGGTTGTACATCCCGATTCCCAACAACAGACCGCTTGCTGCGCGGAGTTCAACAATGTCGCCAATCGCAGGTGATCCTTTCGTCTCGCGTATCTCGTTGCTGAAAATCCACGGGTGACCTGAGAGCAGCCTTCTGTCTTCGTTCTTCTTCAGGATGAGTTGTTTTCTTGGTGAGGTAGTGTTCATGGCTTGACAAGGTATCAAGAACACCTCCGAATTGCAAGGAAGTGCGAAAGTGCCTCGTTGATATTCGGAGCGAATATGGTTATATTTTTCTAAGAACCTGTCACACAGAGACCAACCTTTGCATGAACAACTCATCATCATCGAACCGGTCCGATCACAATCGTCTGACCTGTGTGATATTTGATCTCGACGGCACGTTGACGCGGACAAACGATCTGATCTTTGCCAGCTTCAATCACGTCGCAATGAAATACCTTGGAAAGACTCTTACGAAGGAAGAAATCATAGGTCTTTTTGGCCCCCCTGAAGAACATGGTATGGCCGTTCTTGTGGGGGACGATCAGGCTGCAACAGCACTGGACGATCTGTGCAAGTACTACCGTGCCTACCACAGCAAGCTCGCCTCGCTCCACCATGGGATTGACGAGGTTCTTCGGTACCTGAAGAATCATGGCGTCAAGATTGCCTTGTTCACCGGGAAAGGAAGGCGGACGACACACATTACGCTGGAAGAACTGAGTATCGGCCAATACTTCGATCTTGTTGTGTCCGGGTCTGACGTCGCCCATCATAAGCCCCATCATGAAGGAATCGCACGCGTCCTTGAAACCTTCTCACTCCAGGCGTCGGAAGTGTTGATGGTGGGTGACGCGCTGGCTGATCTGAAGGCGTCTCGCGCTGCCGGAGTGAGGATGGCAGCCGTGGTGTGGGACTCTTACGACCGCGAACGGGTTATCCGGTCGGATGCCGACTATCTCTTTACTGAAGTGCAGGAATTGTTTCTCTGGCTCCAACAGCACATTAATTGAAGTGACCGCAAATCCGTGAACGACGAGCATCCTCTCATTTTCAGGATTGTCCGGTACGGACTTCCTCTTGTTGTAGCCCTCTTCTATCTAACCGCATCGCTCACCTTTGACTACACTCCCGACAGCGCGTATGCAACATTTCACGCTGCACGTGAGCTTGTTCAGTATGGAGAAGTCATACAGAACCAGTCTGCTGCCGTGAGCCCGAATCCTCTCTGGGTGTTTTTCCTAGCCCTGGGGGTGGTGCTCGGTATTGACGTTGTGTTGACGGCTAAGGTCTTCAGTTTATTTTTTGCTTCGCTGAGTGTACTCTTCACATATCTGGTTGCTAACGAGCTTTTGAAAGAGAGGCTGCTTGGTTTTTGTACGGCCCTTCTGGTGGCAATGCAATATTCGTTGCTGCAGTCTGCGCCGTCCGGGACAGCGCACGCAATAGCGATGACGCTCTCTCTTGCTGCGATGTTCTTCCTCCTGCGGAACGAGTATCTGCTTGCCACCCTTTTCACAGGTCTCTGCACGCTCGTATTCTGGGAAGGAATTGCACTCTTTTTCATCCTCATTATTGATATTTGGCTGAACTCGACAAGCAAGCGCCGCGGCATAAAAGTCATCGGTTCCGCCGTGCTTGTGTACGTGGCAGTCCTTCTTCCGTGGCTACTGTATTCTATTGCTGTTCGAAGTTCCTTTATCACGCTGCTCGTGCCAGTGGGTGAGTTTCCAGAGGTCAGTTGGAAAGAGACTGTCTCGATGGCCGTCATAGGTGTGTTGACCGTTGCGGGTGTAGCGCTTCTCACGCGCAGGCTCGAGGAGCGGGTTGCTTTCATGAGGAATCAATCCGCCGCACTTGCGTGGGGGCTGTTGGCATGTTGTATTGGCCTCTATGGCGGCTCCGATCTCTGGATGCTGGCAATCCCCTTCGGCGTTGCTTTTGCGTTCCAGGGACTGAAGCAGAGCCTGATTCGTTGGAACAAGCCGGGTGCAGTTTACTCTTCAGCGTTTCTCCTTACTGCGTTGCTCCTTGCATTGAGTCAGGCAACCTTCACCGGAGTGGCGCGGACTGCCATGGTTGAAGGGATCGAAGCGTCACAGCAGCTGATTCCTATTTCGTACTGGATCAGATCGCATATACCGGATGACGCCACTGTGTGTGCGGTGTACCGGCCGGAAATTCTTAGCTACTATGCAGAGCGGGACGTTACCTGTGCTGATCGTTCGAAAACAGATCGTAAGAGAGAGGAACGTGACTACGTGGTGGACAACGCGGCGACGATGGATGGCTTTGACTTGGTGTACACAACGGGAATTGCTGGGCCCACACACGTGTACGGAGTCTGGAGGAGACGATGATGCACCGCGGGAGAGGGAGTCTGATTTGCGTCTGGCTTGGGATGTGGGGATTGGGAATAGCCCGGGGACAAGAAATCCCATCGGCGGTTGGGCCGGTTGTTGTCAGGGGACTCTCGGTCTATGCCATGGAGAACGAGCAAAACTTTCCCGTTGTGACGCGAGATAGTGCCAACGCTCCCTTCCGACAGTACCTTACCATTCAGTTCGATGTGCTGGCCGATGATCCACCGTTGTTGAAGATCAGGTTCTGGCATTGTACACGTGACTGGGTACCGGACAACAATGTTTTCCTGCAGGATGAGACGCACAATACTTCGTTCAACCTATCCTATCGCACATCTCCCAACGGCGTGCGTGGGTACGCCTACCGGTACAAGAACCGATTTCCAGATGAAGATGACATCGTGCGGTTTGCCTACTCCGGAAACTGGGTATTCAGAATAATGGATAATGATGAGACCTTTGTATATGGTGAAGGAAAGTTCTTTGTGGTGGACAATCGGACGCCGACGGATGTCCATGTGACAGATGATTATCTTACAGACAACGCCTCACCGATGAACCAGATCCATAAAGTGGAAGTTGGTATCATCTTGCCGGATGAGGTAGAAGGACAATTTTATTCGACGGTTGATGTGTATCAGAATTGGCGCATCGATCATGCCTACCGTATTGATGCGAGCGACAGAAATTCATACACCATAGTGGATGGCTATAACACAGGGCGTCGTCGGTTCTCTGTCTCGAATGTCTTTCCCGGGAACGAGTATCGTAAGCTTGATCTCAGCAATGTCAACCGGTATCCGAACCGTTCGCTCGTCAGATTAGTGGAAGGAGCTGACCAGGAGCGGAGCTTCTGGCGAACGGGTCCCGACAGGAACGGAGCAGCGATTCTTGGCAGGTTCACCGGCATTAATTCCGACTACCTTGAGGTTCTCTTTCGTCTCGATTTGACACAAGCGTCACTCCGGGCAGCCACGGTCGGAGGGAGGGAAATTTTTGTTGTTGGTCAATTCAACCGATGGCAGCCCACTGTCGATGACATGCTTGTCTACGACGAGGATGAGATGTCATACGTTGTAAGGAAACTTCTTCGCAGGGGAGTGTATGACTACCAGTATGTAACGGGATTCCGGGACGCCAGAAGCCGGACCGTTCTGGATCAGGACTGGCTCGTCCTGGAGGGGAACGACTGGCGAACGACAAACACTTATCGTGCCTTTGTGTATTACAAAGATCCTCGCTACGGCGGGTTTGATCGACTTGTGGGCTATGGGACCGCACTCAGCGGGACGGCGCCGGCTGGCTCATATTAATCACGGGAGTTTCTGTGGAACAACTCAGAATTGGCGTGGTGGGTGTCGGGCATCTCGGCTCATTGCATGCGAAAATGTTGGCGGATCTTCCGTCGGTTAAGCTGGTTGGTGTGTATGATCTGGAACAGGAAAAAGCTGCCGCGATTGCAGCCGAATATGGCACGTGTGCGTTTGCATCGCTTGACGAATTGCTGGGTCACGTAGATGCACTGACCATTGCCACGGCAACCAAGTCACATTTCTCTGTTGCCGTCGAGGCTCTCGGACACGGCAAACATCTCTTCATTGAGAAACCGATCACGCAAACGATCGCCGAAGCGGAAACTGTCTGCTCACTTGCAAAGCAGAAGGGACTCCTCGTACAGGTGGGTCATATCGAGCGGTTTAACCCTGCGATCCTTGCGCTGGAACGATACACGATCCAGCCGATGTTTGTTGAGTCCCACAGGCTTGCCCAGTTCAATCCGCGTGGTGCAGATGTTGCCGTTGTTCTCGACCTGATGATCCACGATATCGACATCATACTCACTTTTGTCAAGTCGCCGGTCGCGCGTGTTGACGCCAACGGTGTCGCAGTGGTGTCCGACAGCGTTGACATTGCCAATGCGCGGCTGCAATTTGAGAACGGCTGCGTTGCCAATGTCACTGCCAGCCGGATCTCACAGCGAAAAATGCGCAAGATGCGCCTCTTCCAAAGGAACGAGTATATCTCAATCGATTTTTCTGAAGGGCTTGCCGAGGTTTTCCGGCTGGTCGGAGAGGACGAACCAGATGCCAAGGGGACCATGATGCTTGGTGAGCTTGGGTCTGGAAAGTACAAACGGAAGATTGTATACGTGCAACCCGAAGTGAAGGAGGTGAACGCGCTGAAGTACGAACTTGATCTCTTTGCCAAAGCCGTTATCAATCGTACCCAGCCACTCGTCACCTGCGAAGACGGCAAACGGGCGCTCGAGGTTGCCCAGAT
Organism: Bacteroidota bacterium; assembly: GCA_035687895.1. Taxonomy (GTDB): domain Bacteria; phylum Bacteroidota; class Ignavibacteria; order UBA10030; family UBA6906; genus JAERML01. The sequence continues at coordinate 64,643 of DASRUE010000196.1, forward strand.
CATTATGGAGAAGATCAGTCAACAGACGGTGCAAATGTAAATGGCGGAACGACAAGACATCATTGCGCTGCCCCATCCCATGCTCACTGCAATCGCCTCCGTGGCAGATCGGGATGGAGTTGAGGCCTATGTCGTCGGTGGGTACGTCAGGGATGTCCTGCTGGGCCGCGATGGCAAGGATATCGACATTCTGGTGATTGGTGACGGAGTGCAGTTTGCACGCACGGTTGCCCGGACATTAGGGCTGGCAAATGTTGTCGTGTTCGATCAGTTTGGAACGGCCATGGTCCCAACGGAGAATGGAAAGATCGAGTTCGTAGGGGCAAGGAAAGAGGAGTATTCCTCTGATTCCCGTAATCCAGTCGTCAGGGTCGGGACGTTGGAGGATGATCTGCGCCGCCGGGACTTCACGGTGAACGCGTTGGCAGCGAGCTTGAATAAGGGACGGTTTGGCATGCTGTACGATCCCTTCATGGGGCAGGAGGACATGAAGCGTAGGTACCTCCGCACGCCGCTGGAACCGGCAAGGACCTTTAATGACGACCCTCTCCGCATCATGCGAGCGCTCCGATTTGCTTCGCAGCTCGAGTTCACTATCGAAGAGAAAACCATGGCCGCGCTCCGTGGCATGAAGGAGAGGCTTTCCATCATCTCACAAGAACGGATCACGGACGAGCTTCTGAAAATCCTAAAGAGTCCGCGTCCTTCTATAGGTCTGCGGCTGATGTATGATACCGGTGTGATGCACCTGGTTTTTCCCGAGGTTGCCCAGATGGCCGGCGTGGACCAACGGAAGGATCATCACCACAAGGATGTTTTTCTTCACACGTGTATTGTGGTTGACAACATTGCGCTCACTACCGACAACGTCTGGCTTCGTTTCGCAGCTTTGATGCACGATATCGCCAAGCCGCGCACGAAGGCATTCAAAGAAGGAATCGGCTGGACGTTTCATGGCCACGAGGAAATAGGTGCGCGCATGCAGAAGGGGATCTTTCGACGATTGAAGCTTCCTCTTGCCCCCCTGCCGTACGTCGAGAAGCTTGTCCGGCTCCATCTCAGACCAATGGTGCTTGTTGATGAGATCGTCACGGATTCCGCTGTCCGGCGGCTTGTTTTCGAGGCAGGGAACGACATTGACGACCTCATGAAACTCTGCCGGGCTGATATCACCTCGAAGAATCCAAACCTGGTTGCACGGTATCTCAAGAACTATGATGTGGTGATGTCGAAAATTGTTGAGGTGGAGGACCGCGATCGGTTGCGAAATTGGCAGCCTCCCGTTAAGGGGGATGAAATCATGGCGCTCTGTGGTCTCGAACCGGGTCGCAAGGTGGGGTTACTCAAGAAGGCCATAGAGGAGGCAGTTCTGGAAGGGACCATCCCGAATGAACACGATGCGGCACTTTCCTACCTTATGAAGATAAAGGATGCGATTCTGAACGGGTAACGGAGGTTTTTCCCGACCGTTCATGAAACTTTTTGCTCCGCCAGAACGTCTATTGAGTAGTTTGGCCGTCCTGAGTGCGATCTGGCAGAGTTGAAAGTGTGTCCTGGCATATCAAATTTCACGTCGAAGCGACGAGGACCTGCCAGAGTGTTCTGTCCGAGTATCCCCAAGTTTAATCAATTAATGGAGTTAGTTATGCGAGTCACCACCACCATCATCGCATGTATCCTTTTGCCAGGAACGCTGCTTTTCGGACAACCGAAGACCCTGACGCTGGATCAGGCGCGACAAATAGCCCTGGAGCGAAACCTCAACGTTGCCCAGGCCCAGAACAATGTCGAGGCAGCGCAAGCACGGGTGCTGGCTGCGACGGGTAATTACCTCCCGACGCTTTCCGCCTTGGGCGCATGGCACAGATCGCAGACGGATGTCCCTGTGGCGGGGTCCTACTTCGACCCGAACACACTGACTTTTGTTACCGCCGGCGGGAGAGCCCTCTCGAGCCGCTTCATCACGGAGCTGAATCTGGATTATACCGTGTTCGATGGTTTCGCGCGTGAAGGGACGATGCAGCAGGCATCATCCAATTCCGTTGCATCCGAGCTGACCGCCGCCCGTACCCGCCAGACAATCGCATTCGATGTGGAGGCGGGATATTTGAACGTCCTCCGCAACGAGCAACTCGTCCGCGTGAGCGAGGAGAACCTCAAGCGCGACCGCCGTCAGCTGGAACGGATTACGGAGGCGAATCGGGTCGGTTCCCTTTCCCTTGCCGATGTGTACCGGCAGCAATCGCAGGTTGCGCAGGATGAACTGAACGTGATCACTGCCCAGAACAATTTTGACAAATCCAAGGCCGACCTGGTGGCCCTGATGGGTCTTGATGTCGCCGAGGAATACAATTTTGTCGACCCTTCCCTGGGAACCGAAATCAGCCAGGCAGAGCTCGAAGCAACGCTGACGCAATACAAGGACTTTTCACAGGCAAGCCGGCAGGCTCTCGCGCAGCGCCCTGATTACCAGGCCGCTGCGGAGACGTTCAGTGCGACGGATGCCGGGGTCACCTCCGCCCGGAGCGGGTATCTTCCTTCGGTCACGGCGAACGCCGGGTACAGTCTCAATGGTGAGACCTTCTCCTCGATGTCCGATACGAAGACACTGAACTGGGGGATTAATCTTCGCTGGAACATTTTCGACGGGTTCGGGACGAACCAGGCATTGCAGACAGCGCAGGTGGAGAGGAAGAACGCTGATCTGTCCCTTCGGCAAACCGAGCGGAGCATTAATGTGGAGATCAAGAAAGCCATGCTTGACCTCGATGCGGCGCGAAAACTGTACGAGGTAAGCCAGAAAGGGCTGGTCTCGGCAACGGAAGACAGGAAGATTGCAGAGGAGCGGTACAACCTTGGCGCCGGAACGCTGCTCGACCTGCTGACCGCCAATGCCGGGCTTGTCAATGCGGAAGCAAACAAGATCAACGCGGTCTACAATTACATCACCGCCAAGAGGAACATGGAATACGTCCTCGGCGAACGGAAATTGTAGTTTCATCATTATGAACCCGGGCCTTCGGAGCTGACGGCCGGCGGGGCGATCACAATCAAGAGGAGTACAGAGACATGGCAACCAACGGAAAGAAGACGAAGAAGAAAGTGATCATCTTCTCCAGTATCGGCCTGGTGGTGATCGCGCTGGGGCTGGTGCTCTTCCTTGGCAGCAAAAAGGAACCCATCCTCGCAGTCCAGGTGGAGAAGGTGAAGAAGCATACGATCACGCAGGTTGTCACGGCAACAGGCAAGATCCAGCCGGAGGTGCAGGTGAAGATCTCGCCGGAGGTGAGCGGCGAAATTGTTGCACTACCAGTGAAAGAGGGGCAGCGAGTGAAGAAGGGCGACCTGCTGATGAAGATCAAGCCGGATGTGTACGTCGCGCAGCGCGACCAATTCTCGGCGGGACTTCTCCAGAGCAAGGCAAATCTGAACAAGACGGAACCGGAGTTCAAACGTATCGAAAGCTTGTACAAGAAGGGGCTCGTCTCTGAGACCGAGTTCGATCAAGCGAGGGCGGCGTACGAAACGAGTAAGGCTGCCTATGCGCAATCCAAGGCCTCATTGGATCAGGCAGAGGAAAGCTTGCGCAAGACAACGATTGTCTCTCCGATGGATGGTACGGTGAGCCAGTTGAACTCGGAATTGGGAGAGCGCGTGTTAGGCACGAACCAGTTTCAGGGAACGGACGTCATGACGATCGCGGATCTTTCAAAGATGGAGGCACGCGTTGATGTAAGCGAAACCGATGTGATTCTCGTGTCCGTGGGGGATACGGCCCGTATTGCAGTAGATGCCTTTCCGGACAAGAAGATCAACGCTCTCGTATATGAAATTGCCAACACCGCCACCTCGAAGGGGCTTGGCACCCAGGAAGAAGTGACGAACTTTGAAGTGAAGATGCGCATTGTTGACAAGGACGTCACACTCCGACCCGGTATGTCCATGACTGCAGATGTCGAGACGGAGACGAAACATGACGTGTTTGCCGTTCCTATCCAAAGCGTAACCACCCGTGCGCCAAAGGCGCCCGCGGGTGAAGGAGAGGGCGATGGCCAGCGGGGAGCGGTTGTCGTGAGTAATGAAAGGATCGGACGTGGACGCGGCGATAACAAACCGAAGGAGATTGTCTTTGTGGTGGAAAGTGGTGTCGTGAAGGCTGTTCCGGTGAAGCGCGGCATCAGCAACGATGCATATGTCGAGATCACAGACGGCGTGTCGGAGGGCGTGGAGGTGGTGTCCGGCAGTTACAAGGCGATCAATCGAGAACTGGAAGATGGGACAAAGGTACGTGTGGAGGAGCAAAAGAAGATGGCCGGCAGAGGCGGGCAAAGCGAGAACGCATAGTATCCACGAATCCAGTAGCGATCAACCAGACGCGGGAAACGATATGAGCAACGTGATTGAGCTGAAGAACATTGTGAAGACTTACGATATGGGCGGGGCCGAACAAGTGCACGCCCTGCAGGGGGTCTCGCTTGCGCTCGGGCGAAATGAGTACGTAGCAATCATGGGCCCGTCCGGTTCCGGGAAATCCACCCTTATGAACATCATTGGGTGTCTGGACACGCCGACGTCCGGCCTCTACGAGTTCAACGGGATCAATGTTAGTGAAATGAACGACAATGACTTGGCAAAAATCCGGAACAAAGAGATTGGATTTGTCTTTCAAACATTCAATCTCCTTGCCCGGTCGGACGCGCTGCATAATGTGGAACTCCCGCTCATCTATGCCGGAATTCCGGCTGCAGAACGGAAACGTCGCGCCAAGGAAACGCTGGAACATGTCCAGCTTGGCGATCGGGTTCATCACAAACCCAACGAGCTCTCCGGCGGTCAGCGCCAACGCGTTGCGGTCGCCCGCGCTCTTGTCACCAAACCGTCCATCATCCTGGCGGACGAACCAACCGGAAATCTCGACTCCAAAACCGGCGAAGAGATTTTGATGCTGTTTGAGGAGCTCCATCGCCAGGGTAACACCATTATCATTGTCACGCACGAAGCAGAAATCGCCGAGCATGCACACCGTGTCATCAGGATCCGCGACGGAAAGGTTGCGAGTGATGACCACGTGACCAAGCGTCGGACCTATGCGGTTGCCTAACCAACGAGCCGGAGGTGGTGTATGTATTTCCTGACTGAGCTAAAAGAGGGTCTGGCCATATCGTTCCGGGCAATCCGCACTAATAAGATGCGGTCAGTGCTGACAACGCTCGGCATTGTAATCGGCATCGTGTCGGTTACACTCATGTCGACGGCCATCGAAGGGGTGAACCGTGCATTTGACAAAAGCGCCGCGGCGTTCGGAACGGATGTGTTCTATGTCCAGAAGTTCCCGTGGGTTTCCAACGATGATTGGGCGACCATCCGCAACCGGCGCGAGTTGAAAGTTGAGTATGTCGATAAGATCGAGCGCAAATCCCTTTTGACCGATGCTGTTGCCCCCGTGATGGCGACCCGTCGTGAGGTCACATTCGGGAACGACAGAATGGATGGGGCGCTGATCAGCGGGACCACGGACGCTTATCTTAGCGCGGCAGGGGTTTCATTGGCCGATGGACGTTTCTTCAGCGCCGAAGAATCCAACGGCGGTCGCCCGGTATGTGCTATTGGTGCAGTGGTGGCGGAAACGATTTTCCCCAACCAGGATCCTATCGGAAAGAAAATTCGTGTGGGTGGATTCCCATATACGGTGATTGGTGTGTTCGAAAAGCAGGGTGGTCTTTTCGGACAGTTTACGTCGGATACGCGGGTGTATGTCCCGCTCCTTTCTTTTCAGAGCAACTTCGGTGGGCGACGCCGTGATGTCACCATCCAGGTGCGTGCCGCAGACCTCAAGCAAATGGAGGATGCCAAGATTGAATTGGAAGGCATTATGCGGCAGATTCGCGGTATTGCGCCCGGCAAGGAGAATGACTTCAGCATCAACCAGCAGGAGATCCTCACACAAACGTTCGGACCCATTAGCCTTGTGATTGCTTCCATCGGGTTGTTTATCACCGGGCTGTCTCTGTTCGTTGGCGGGATAGGGATTATGAACATCATGTTCGTCTCGGTGACCGAGCGAACGAAGGAGATTGGTATTCGGAAGGCTATTGGCGCCAGGCGCAGGACTATCCTCTTGCAGTTTCTTGTTGAAGCTGCAGCGCTTTGTCTCATCGGCGGGTTGATCGGGCTCATCATAGCCTTCCCCCTGAGCCTGATTGTGAATCAGTTTCTTCCCACATCCATGCCGTTGTCCGTTGTCTTCATCTCCATCAGCATTTCGCTTGCCGTCGGGTTGATTTCAGGGTTCCTGCCGGCGTATCGTGCTGCAAAGATGGATCCTGTCGAGGCACTTCGTTATGAGTAAGGCGCTCCTTCAATGGGCCAGCCTTCGCGAGAGTTTCCTGATGGCGATCAATGCCATCCGGGGCAGCAAGCTTCGTTCCGCATTGACGCTGATCGGGATCGTTGTCGGGGTCTTTTCCATCATCTCGGTTATGACGGCCATGGGTGTGCTTCGCAACAGTATTGAGGAAGGAGTAACCCAGCTTGGTGCGAACACTTTCCAGATGCAGAAGTTCGTGGGCGGGTTTAACTCCGGCGGCGACAACTTTCGGCGCTTCAGAAATCGGAAGGACATCACCTTCGAGCAGGCCGTGCAGGTACGCGACAAAGCCACGTTTGCGGAGGCGGTGGGAATCGAGAGTTGGGAATTCGGCAGGGTGGTCCGATGGCAGGGTGAGAGGACAAACCCTAACGTCTCACTGGCTGGCGAAAACATTGAGGGGCTGTTAACCAATGACTGGACGGTGGAGTTCGGACGCGGGTTTTCAGCGCAGGATATGGATCTTTCCCGGCCGGTTGCCATTCTTGGCAGGGATGTCGTCGATAAGTTGTTCCCGCCCTCTGTCAACCCGCTCGGTGAGACAGTCCGGATCGATGGTAACTTGTATGAAGTGATCGGCATTTTTTTCCAGAAGCCCAGCGGGCTCGGCGGCTTTCAGGGCAACTTCGTTATACTTCCCATTACGACCTACTTCCAGAAGTACGGGAAGTCCGGCAAAAGCATGCACATCATGGTGAAGGCACAGAGCCGTGAAGTGTTTGATGATTGTCTGGAACAATCGCGTTCCATCCTCCGCACAGCCCGGCGTGTTCCACCCGGCGAGGAAGACGACTTCGGGTACTTTTCCAACGATTCTCTGATCACCCAATTCGACGAATTCACTCTGTATCTCCGTCTCGGCATTCTTCTCGTAAGTTCCATCTCACTCCTTGCTGCCGGCGTTGGGATCATGAACATCATGCTCGTTTCTGTGACCGAACGGACACGTGAGATAGGTGTCCGCAAGGCCATCGGTGCCCAGCGGCGTGATATCCTTTCCCAGTTCATGATCGAGGCGATCATTCTGTGCGAGATCGGTGGAATCATCGGCGTGGTGATGGGAATTCTCGGCGGGAATGTGGTCGGTATTCTGCTGGAGGTTCCGGCGGTGATTCCCTGGGATTGGGCTGCGATCGGCCTGGGTGTCTGCTCCATCGTCGGTCTCTTGTTCGGTGTTTATCCTGCCTGGAAGGCCTCGACGCTCGATCCCATCGAAGCACTACGTTATGAGTGACGGACTTCTGCTCCATTAGCGGCAGGTGTTCTCCTTTCCTTGCTTTTCCCCGCAATTCTCCGTTCTTTTTCAGCGCAGGAGCATGTTCGCGCGTCTGACTTCTCGGACTTTTTCCGCGGTGCCTCTCGTCTGTTCCACCGAATCATACTCAATCTCTGGGTTTCATGCGCAGCACGTTCATGGAATACGCCACTTTGAAGGAAAGCCTCGTGATGGCATTGAACGCGATGCGAGGAAGCAAACTCCGTTCAGCTCTGACCCTCCTCGGAATCGTCGTCGGTGTGTTTTCCATTATAGCAGTGATGACTGCGATGGGGGTTCTCCGGCAAAGCATCGAGGAAGGGATCGCCGATTTGGGAGCAAATACATTTCAGATCTCAAAGTTCGTAGGAGGGTTCAGCACTTCTCCTGCGGAGCGACGGAAATGGAGAAACAGGCGGAACATCACGTATGCGCAGGCTCTGGAGGTGCGGGAGAAAATGACTCTTGCGGAAGCGGTTGGGATCGAAATCTGGACGGGCGGCAAGACAGTCGTGTGGGAAGGGGAGAAAACCAACCCGAATATCGGGATTGGAGGAGAAAACCTTGAAGGTCTCGTCACCAATGATCTTATGGTCGAAGTAGGACGCGGACTCACCCAGCAAGATATCAGAACGGCCCCTTCAGTCGTGATCCTTGGGAAGACAGTTGCCGAGAAACTCTTTCCTCCCTCCTTGAATCCTGTTGGCGAGAAGGTGCGTGTTGACGGGTCTCAGTACCAGGTGATCGGCGTGTTTGCCCCAAAGGGCAAGGGGTTGGGGAGAAACCAGGATAACTTCGCGATCGTCCCGATTACGACATTCATGCGCAAGTATGGAAGCACCCATCGAAGCATGAATATCATGGTAAAGGCATCAAGTAAGGAAGTGTTCGACGATTGTGTCGAACAGGCGCGGGGGATCCTGCGCGTTGCACGCAGGGTGTCGCCAGGCGAGGAAGACGACTTTGGTTACTATTCGAACGATTCATTGATCAAGCAATTCAATGAATTCACGTTGTACCTTCGTTTGGGTGTGCTCATGGTCAGCTCCATCTCGCTCCTTGCGGCGGGAATTGGCATCATGAACATCATGTTAGTATCCGTCACTGAACGGACGCGTGAAATTGGCATCCGCAAGGCCGTTGGTGCACGCCGGCGGGATATCCTTGCTCAGTTCATCATGGAGGCCATCATTCTTTGTCAGATTGGGGGAGTCCTCGGCGTGGTCTTTGGGGTTCTTGGTGGGAACGTCGTGGGGATACTTCTCGAAGTGTCTGCCGTGATACCATGGGACTGGGCCGCTATTGGGATTGGCATATGTTCTCTCGTCGGTCTTGTATTTGGTGTCTATCCGGCATGGAAGGCCTCGACGCTGGATCCAATTGATGCACTCCGCTACGAATAGAAGTCGCGGAGCATTTTGCTTTGCGGTTCGTTTCCGCCTATCTCAAAAACAGCCATTGGCCGTACTTATACTACATCCACGCCCTGATATGGTTCGATCGTGCCGAGTGGGGAGAATTAGCAGGGACACGATCCGGGCGAAGAAGCCCCTTTCTTCAGGTTACATACTTGTTCTTCTTCTCACCCTTTTCCCCTCATCGTCCTCCGCCCAAACAGGGGCTCACCCGAACAGTCCTGTTTTCAGGGACTACAAAACCACCAGGCCCGCGCCGCTCATTGAGCAATCGGATGTGACCTATCAGCTCTGGCAGGTGTTCATGCTTGAGCGTAAGGCAAATGCTGGTGACGTGCTTGCCCAGCATGAGCTTGGCATCAGGTACTTGCTTGGCCGGGGGGTGGGAGCTGACACA
>DASRUE010000197.1:0-13858 GCA_035687895.1 Bacteroidota bacterium
CACAAGATTGGTGGCCGTGTTGTCGCTGAGGGTGATCATGAGCCGGACTGCGTCCAGAAGTGTAAGACTTGATCCTTCCGAGAGAAGCTGCAGGATTCCCGACCCTTGTTTCTTGTCCCGGTCATGAAGGACAACCTTCTCCTGCGGGTCGATCTTCTTCTGATCCACCAGATGGAAGAACGCCGTCATCACGGGGAATTTGATCGCGCTCGCAGTGGGAAACCGCTCATCTGCACGATACGCGACAACATCGCCCGTCGCGAGGTTCTTTGCCATCACACCAAGATGACCACCGAACTCCTGTTCAAGCTTCTTGATCTCTTCGATAATTGCTGAGGCATTTCCGGTTGGCATGTTCGCGAGACACAATGCAGGAAGAAAGAATGGCATCAGGAAATGAAGTCGTCGTATCATTGGGCACGAGAGCTGTTGGGAAGAGTGTCACATCTGTATGATAACGAAAAAGATGAGAAATGAAACAAGGAATCACGGGCGGGATGGTTCGACTCCCGCGCGGTCCACGTTCGGAAGGTCACCTGCCTACCGGTAGGCAGGCTCGCCATGACAGGGACGCGGGGACATCTTATCGCTCAAAGACTTTGGGTTCCCAGGTATCGGTGTACGACCCGACAAGCTTCGACGCTGCATCCCCATCAAGAACGACGAACGCTTTTCTGTGCATCTGGATGATCGAGGCCGGGCACATCGCAGTGATCGGCCCTTCCACCGCCGCCCGAATTGCGTCTGCCTTACCGGTGCCGTTCGCGACAAGAATTAGCTCACGTGCATCCATGATGGTGCCAACCCCCATAGTAATCGCGTACTTTGGCACTTCGTCCGGATTGCTGAAGAACCGTGCATTCGCCTGGCGCGTCGTCCCCATCAACGTCTTGATCCGCGTTCGAGAGCCGAGCGAGGATCCGGGTTCATTAAATGCAATGTGTCCATTCGGCCCGATTCCAAGAATCTGCAGGTCAATCCCTCCGCATTCTGTAATATGCTTCTCGTACCACTCACAGAATGCATCTATGTCCCCTGCCATCCCCTGCGGGATGTGAATGTAACGCCGATCCACATTGATGTGCTTGAACAAGTTCTCAAACATGAAGTAATGATAGCTCTGGCCGTGGTCAGGCGGAAGACCGACATATTCATCAAGGTTGAATGTCGTCACCTTCGAGAAGTCCAGCCCCTCTTCGCGATGAAGGCGGATAAGCTCCCGATATAGCCCGAGCGGAGAGCTCCCTGTCGCGAGCCCAAGCACGAGCGTGGGCTTCATGCGCAGTCGGTCCGCAACGATTCTCCCTGCTTCCCTGCTCAACTCTTCGTACGTGTCTTTGACGATCACCAGCATCGCAACTCCGGGAATGTTGTCACGAGGAGGGTGTGAGCAACTCAGGTTAGTTTATCCACTAAGAGCCCTAAGGACACGAAGGGGGTGTTGGTGTGAACCAAGTTCTTGCTTTTGTTTTTCTTCGTGTCCTTCCCCGAAGGGGTCTCGACGAGTCGAGTCGTCGACCTTCGGACGTGGATCATTTTTTTCAACAGGCTGCTAAACCTTCAAGAACCACTTCTTCTTCCACATTACCCACACAACAAGATACATCACGAGGATAAATGAGATCGCAAACAACAAGGAGGCATTGACAGGACTTGCATAGGGGGTGAAGAATGTGTTGAAGAGATAGTTCTTCAGAGTTGCATCCGTGCCGTCTGCCTGCGTTACTTTGATCAGCGTCAGCAATCGCCCGACGACACCTGAAAGGACAAACACGGCAATAGCGTTCATACCATAGATGATAAACGGCTTGGCCCATGCAGTGTACCCCTTCACATCGATCAGCCAGTAGAACGTTGCGAGACAGATGAGCGCCCACCCCGTCATGAATACACTGTACGAGCTGGTCCAGAGGTTTTTGTTGATCGGGAGCCAGATGTCGAGAATGGCACCGGCGAGGAGAAGGAGGTTACCCATCACAAACATCCATGCAGTCTTCTCTTCCTTCGAACGTGAGGTGCGGAGCCAGTGTCCGGTCAAAACCCCGAGGAGTGTTGTGGCAATGGCTGGGACCGTGCTCAGTAAGCCCTCTGGATCAAATCCCGGGGCTGGAGCACCTCCCCATGTATGCCCGGCAAGGAGGTTTGCATCAATGAACCAGCAGAGATTCCCGACCGGCTCCAATATTCCTGCGCCATACCCCGGAACAGGGATGAGCATCAATGCGACCCAGTATCCCATCAGCAGCAAGACAATCCAGATGATTTGTCCTCGGAGCCGTGTCTTCAGGAAGATAATGCTCGCCAAAAGGTAGCAGATGGCTATCCTCTGCAAGACGCCGGGAATGCGCATCGTGGAGAAATCGAACGTGTGGCCGAAGAGGAGCCCGAACGGAAAGCCGTTCAAGAACAATCCGAGGCCAAAGATGATCGCAGCACGACGAACTGTGTGAAGAATCAGACTGTTGGTGTCGGCTCCCTGCTCCATCCTTTTCGCGAACGACAGGGTCATGGCCACGCCGACAATCCAGAGGAAGAACGGAAAAATCCAGTCGGTAAATGTCCAGCCGTTCCACCGGGCGTGCTCGAGTTGCGGGTAGATGTGGCTCCAGGAGCCCGGGTTGTTTACGAGGATCATCCCGGCAATCGTGGCGCCACGAAAAGCATCAAGGGAGAGGAGCCTGCCTGTCCGGTAGGCAGGTCTTCCCTGCGGGGCGGGGGGCGTCGTCATTTCACAAGTTGCATCTTGTACGTGGCAACATACCTCCCGGCCACGAGGCGATAGAAATATACACCGCTCGAGAGCCGGGTCCCATCAAATTGCACCTGGTAGTTGCCGGGCTGTACCACATCATCGATGAGCACATCCACTTCACGTCCTAGGATGTCATACACAACAAGTGATGCTTTCACCGCTTCAGGTACACTGAATAATATCGTCGTCAGCGGATTGAAGGGGTTCGGATAATTCTGTGTCAATGCAAACTCCGTCGGCAGCCCGGGCGTTTGTGTGATTGACGTGACCACCGTGCGGAACCGCCAGATCGGAGACCACGCGCTCGTGCCGAGTGAGTTGGTGGATGTCAATCGCCAGAAATAGACTGTGTTGCCCTGAGTCTGAGACAGCCCGTACGACGTGTCGACAAACCCGCTCGAATCAATCACGATCAGCGCGAAGTCAAAGCTCGTTGCAACCTGAAGTCGGTAGGAGTCAGCCCCCTCCGACCTCATCCAGACAAGTGTCGGATCGATCGGGACATCCGTGGCAAAGTTTGCCGGTGAGAGCTGGACTGGAGCAACGGGGAATCCCGTACGGAAACTCCACGCGCTGGAGAAACCGCTCGCGCCCCCCGCATTCTTGGAGCGAACGCGCCAGTAGAATGTCTGTTGTCCTCCTAATCCTGAGATGACCTTGAATGTATCAGCGATGGACGAGTCATTCACCACAATGGTTGAAAAGAACGAGTCGGGGGACACTTGCAGATGGTATGATGATGCGAGCGATACACTTGGTGTCCATCCGAGCGTCATTGTCGGCGGCAGATTCTGCGCACCGTTTGACGGATAGGCGAGTGCCGGTGGTGCAGGAGCGGAGATCATCAACAGACTGCTCGTTTCACTTTCATTGAAGTTCCTGTCCAGCGACGTTGCAATGAAATAGTACGGTCCGCCCCCTTGCGCCGTTGCGGGAATACTGTACCGGCGTCCCTCGATTGCCACAATGTGCGAGGCGGAATCAAGATCGCCCGGGAGAACCGGAGGCTGGTTGAATCTGTACACAACATAGCGGGAGGCCGAGTCCCCGTCCGGCGCAGTGATCGGAATATCCCATTGGATTGCAGCGGGGCCATTACCGGGAAGACGTGCGTAACGGATATTTCGCGGCATGTATGGATCCACGCTATCCTTGAATGCCATAATGGGGAGCAGAGATGGAAACCGGTAGAAGTCGTTCTTGAGGGAGTCGGCAAAACCCCGGGGATTATCGAGAAGTCCGACGTTGGCACGGAAGAACACGTTGCCGCCCACGTCCGGTGTTGTCCGGTCGAGTCTGATATGATTCGGCATCTCGCTCGGTGACGGCCAGGTTGTAATTCTGTAGGCTGCCTCACCCGGATAGAAGTGACGGCTGTAAAAACGGGTGGAGTCGGCCCACCAGGGCATCAGCCGTCCGTAATCCTGCCCACCGCCGAATGGCCAGTAGAGTTGTGGGGTCAGGTAGTCGATAGACCATTGGCGCAGCCACGCGGTCGCATCGCAGTAGATTTCGCTATACGCGTCGAGTCCAACAATACCCGGAGGAACTCCATTCTTCCAGATGCCAAACGGGCTGATTCCGAACTTCACCCAGGGCTTGACGTTCTGAATGCTGTCATGCACCATCTGGACGAGCAGGTTCACGTTGTCGCGGCGCCAGTCCCCTCGGTTGGTGAACCCCCGGGGGTACTGGGCAAATGTGGAATCATCCTGATTGGTGATGCCGCTCGGCGGATACGGGTAGAAGTAATCATCAAAATGAACGCCATCAACATCATAACGCCGGACAACATCGGTTACCACACCGGCCACATAGTCACGCACCAGCGGAAGACCAGGGTCCAGGAACTTGAATGCCCCGATGGTGATGTTCCATTCAGGATGAAGAACGGAAACATGGTTGGGCGAAATAGTGTAACTCCCCACGGTTCGCACCGATCGATATGGATTAAACCACGCGTGCAATTCCATTCCCCTGTTGTGAGCTTCCTGCACTGCAAATTCGAGAGGGTCGTAGAATGGATTGGGGGGGACACCCTGTGCACCGGTGAGCCAGTATGACCATGGGTCGATTGACGAGGCGTATAGCGCATCGCACTCTGGCCTGATCTGAAAGACCACGGCATTGATGCCGAGTGCCTTCAGGTTGTCAAGCATGGTAGCGAGCTGGTTCCTTTGAACCTGAGGATCTCCACCCGGCGAGCTTGGCCAGTCAAGATTCGTGACCGATGCAATCCACGCCGCGCGGAATTCACGTTTGGGCAATGCCGACAAAAGAAGATCCTCTGCAAACACCACCGGCAGTGTGGCACATACCAGGCTCAAGAGAAACAAGCATTGCACAATCAACTTCATCAAGCCTCTCCCCGCTGTTTTTTAACACAAAGGCACGAAGCGACACCAAGGATCACGAAGGAAAATCTCTCCAGGATTTCCTCCTTCGTGCGACTTCGTGCCCTTTGTGCCCTTTGCGGTTCTTCTTTCTCTCAATCAACACAAAGGCACGAAGAATCCCAAAGAAAAAATAGGGTTCCCTAAACTTCCTTTGTTCTTCTTCGTGCTACTTCGTGCCTGCACGCCCACCTGCCTCCAAGAATTTCTCAGAGGCGCCTGCCTGCCGAAGCGGCAGCGCAAGCAGGGGCAGGCCGAAGTGACTGTACACATCCGATGGTTGTGCAATATCGTTTCAGCACGCAGGCGTGTTTTTTGTGACTTTGTGTTTTTCTTTTTACTTCACCAACATCATCTTCTTCGAGATCCGATTGCCGCCGGAGGTCAGTGTATACATATACGTACCCGACGAGAGACGCGAGGCATCAAATGTCGCCGTGTACGCTCCGGCCGTCAGGTTCTCGCTGACGAGGGTTGCCACTTCACGACCCAGCATGTCGTACACCACCAGCGTCGTCAATCCTGCACGAGTGATTGTGAAGTTGATCTCAGTGCCCGGGTTGAACGGGTTCGGATAGTTCTGGGAGAGGACGAATCCGTTCGGCACACCATTTGGATCGGGCCTTACACTGGACGGTCCGCGGGCAAATTTCTGCACGGCCGGATACGTGCTGCCGCCGAAACACCCGACATATGCCGTATCGCCGTTGTTGCTGAACGCGATCCCTCGGGGTCGTATGTTGATACTGTCCTGAGAGAACGTGAAGTTCCAGGTGATACTATCTGTTACCGTATTTGACACTGGATCGTACGCATACCAGGTATTCACTGAGTAATTTGTGACAACACTCGGATCGGGCCACCTATTGGGACGGTCATTCTTGGATCCGCTGCTTGCCCAAAGACGTGTGCGCGCGGGATTCCAACCCATAGACTCACAATCGAAGCCTTTGAGGAGGGTGTCGTTCGGGCCCACCGCATAGGGACCAAACGACCCATTATCACTGTGGTATCGGTAGATGGCGTGATTGGTGTAGCCAGCCCAGTAGACATCGTTTCCATCACCCGAGGCTTCAAAAGCCCGGTGGAACCCGACGCTCGTATCCGTTACGTTGCCGAGCAACGTGAAGGACGCATTGTAGATCTTGATGGGGTTACCTCCCACAACACGACCAACAAAAATTTCTCCGAAGTTGTCGACCCCAACGGCACCGATTGAACCCGGTTCGGTTATCTTATTCATTCCCGCTCCGGTTTGGTAATTGATGCGGTACAACTTCCCCTGAACAGACGCGAGGATATTTCCCTGGTGATCTGCACGCAAGCCACGGCCATCAACGGCGCCACCGAACAGAGTGTCAGGAACACCTCCCACTGTAATGACGCGAATGGGAGAGAAGGAAGCCGGACTGCCGTCCTGGTTGAATGCATAGATAGCCTTGCATGGAACCATGCTGGTTCCATTGAAGATGCTATCGGAATTTCCGAAGAACTGAATCCAGATCTTGCCGGCAGGATCAACGGCAAGTCCGTGCGCGCCGCTGGTCCCACGCAGGTTATCGTTGGGAAACGATCCCCGGTAGGTCCACTGTGCAAGACTAACAGTACTGCACAGAAGAGCGAGTGCAAATAGGGTGGTAAGCGTTTTCTTCATGTACTCCTCCTTGGATTGTTGGTTGTGGTTATTTTATTGCTGCAATGAATTATCATCCTGGGATCGAATGCTTTCTATTGACGCCCGTAGTAAGGTGCGCCAAGTCGTTCCGTGTTGATGCGCAAGATTCGTTTATGCGCTGTAACGCTCCCCGTTGTTGAAACATACAATTCCGGACCGATCCCGTACCCAAATGAAACAGCCTGGCCGGAGAGCAACCCCGGGTAGAATGGCTCTGCAGTCCCGTCCGGGTGAACGATGACAATCGTAGAGGCCACAGAGTCGGTTCCGACAAAGAGGTCACCGTTGGCAGCAAATGTCAGAGCATTTACCCGTGGTTTCGATGGTATCGGGAATGCTTCAGAAAAATTGAAATAGAACTCCGCCGGGCCTAGGCTATCCGACGAGATGATGGGGAAACGAACGATCTTCTCAAGAGTATCAGCGGCGTATACCAAGCCGCCGATATACAGGAAATTCTGGAACACACGAACAGCCCGGATATTGCCCGGAAACGGAAACGACTTTACGTTTTTTGACCTCGTCAAGCGATACAACGAATCCCTGCTGCCAGCCGCCCAGAGGTTCAATTCCTGATCGAAGTCGAAATCGAGAATTCCCGGGCTCCCTGGCGTTCCAATGGAACGCCAGATGACCGGCGTTCCAGTCTGCGGAATTCTGTATATCGCCGCAAGGTTACGGACCGCAAACAGTGTATCCGCGGGTCCGATCTTCAGCCCGGACCATGATGGAGCACCAAGCCCACCAAAGTCTGATCGCACTCCAGCGGGCGTAATCCTCTTGATACCCAATCCAACTCCGGCTTCTGTTTGCAGGGAGACAAACACATTTCCCTGATTGTCGCATGTAATACCGGAAGGTACCTCCGTCGTTGCCCCCGCACCAAACTGTGACACGGCGGCCACCAGTTTATACTGTACCACATTGCTGAACAGCTCTGCACCGAGAACTGTCACCTTCAGGCTTATTGCATCTCCGATCAGAACTGGTGCGCGGACCGTAAGTTGCGTCGTCGTCGCCTGAAGGATGGTAGCTTGCGACGCATTGAAGAAGGCCAGGTTATCCGTGGGTGTCGCGGAGAAGTTCGTCCCGGTAATTACGATCGTGGTTACGCCTGCAAGCGCGCTGTCACTCGGTGCGATGGAAACGATCGTGGGTGTCAGCCCACCGGTACGGCCGGGATCGTACAGGCTCGCGGGTGGATCCTCCTCACACGCCATGAAGAGACCGCCGGCGACAGCAATTGCCATCAGGCTAACAAGAGTGCGATGCAACATCATTGAAGTATTCATGATTCCGTTGTCCAAAAATTCATTTGTCTTCAATTAGAAACCAAACTGGAATGAGAATCGGTGGACCTGGTCAAAAATGCCAAATTCAGTGTATGCATAATCCAAACCGAGCGTTGTGCCAGCAATAGATTGTCGGACGCCGACGCCCAGGGAGATTCCCTGCTCATCCGTTGGCGTCACATACCCTACGCGGAACGCGAACTGGTTCATGAACACGTATTCACCCCCAACCCGAATCTGCTCCTGGAAATCCCGCGGATGCTCCGCATCGATCGAGAGGAGAAATGAGTTCTCCTCCTTGTTGATATCCAAGATATCCAGCATGTTCATCGAAAGTCCAATCTTGAACGTGAGCGGGAGCTGGAATCCTTCGTCCACGTACCGAACTTCGCGGGCAAAATTCCGCACCGTCATACCGAAGTTCAGGCTCTTGAATCCAGTCTTGTAGAGGATCCCAAAGTCAAACGCAGGGACATCGGTGGAGTTCGAAGAGGTCACCCTGTTTCCAAGCGTGTCTTGCGAAGTAACGGCCGCCCCAAAATCCTGGGAAACGAACTTCACATTGCCGCCAAGCGAGAACTTGTCGGAGAATGCCCGCGCGTACCCGATCCCGATCATGAACGCTTTCGGTGAAAATGTTCCGATGTCGAGGAATCCGTCCGCATTGGGATAAATGATAGTCCCCTCAAAGTCACCGTAGTCCACCGACTGAAGAAAAACTCCAAAGACGCCGTAGTCTCCCCCTTCAGGGCTGACAGCAACGCTGCCAAAATTATGGTTGATGTCGGCAATCCACTTTGCCTGGCCCACACTGACATGACCGAGGCCTTGGAGCCGGGCCATCGCAGCAGGGTTGAAGAACATGGCAGAGGAATTTCCTTCCACCGAAGTCATGGCTTCACCAAGTGCCACAGACCGGGGATCCGTGCCCACATTCAAGAACTTCATCCCAGTCTGCGCAATTTTCTGCTGCGCCTGCATCGGCGGCAAAGCGATCGCCAGCATAACCACCAACAGAATCAGAGATCGTAACAACTTTGTATTCATCGGGTGCTCTCTCGCTAAAGAGTGATTTACCTTACTAACGGATGATGACGAATTTCTTCCGCACCATCTCACCCGTCTTTGTGTCTTGAATGACGGCAATATAGACGCCGCTCACTACCACTTGATTGGAGGAGGTGATGGATTGCCAGTACGCGTCCCCACTGCCGTCCTTATGTTCAATGGTGTATACCAGCTCCCCCAGCTCGGTGTAAATTCGGATCGTACAATATCCGGGGATGTTGTAAAACGCAAGCCGGTCCGGCGCACCCGGGATCCGAAGTGACACAACTCCCTGCGACGTGACGATTTGTTGGGTATTGATGTTCGACGAAATTATGTAGGGGTTGGGGACAATGCGGATCGCGCTCATCACCGTTCCTGCCGGACGACGGAGTTGGGCAGCTTCATACGACTGGCTGTACGATCTGTTGCTCGTGAGCGCAACACCGGGGGGAGTGAGCCCGCCACCTGTGTTATCTGCCGGATCACCCACCGCAACAACATAGTAGTAGTTGTCTCCGCCGCGAATCGTGGTTGTGTCATCAAAGCTGCGGGCAGATGCCGGCAGGTCGCCCTGATGAATCCTGGTGTACATTCCATCCGACTTGCCGGTAGATCGGTAGACCCTGAACCCGGTTACCGTCGGACCGTCGCCGTACAGGTCCCACGTGAGTGAAATCTTGTCTCCACTCGATGTCACATCAACCTGCTTGGGTGGATACGGTGGTTGTGGAATATTAAATCCTGCGGCGTAGTTTGCAATCGCACGACGGAATGTTTGGAAGAGGGAATCCCGGCCTGTGTACACGGAGTCATTCTTCTGAGCAGCTGTTATGCCGCCGGGTAACGGGGGAGTGAACTTGTTGCCGTTCTTGAACCGCTCGCCGACGGAAATCGCCTTTTCTCGACTTAATCCCGCGACGGCTTCAACCATCACGATGCGAATGCTATCGCCTGGCGCAAGAGTGTATGGTCCATATCCCTTTGCACTCGATTGACCACCAGTGCTGCTTGCGGTACTGAGCCCCTGTGACGGATCGCTGGGTGGCTGCCCTACCTTGTCCGCGTGACGCGGACTAAGATGACGTCTGCGCATCGCGTCGTATTCTGCCGAGTTTCCAGGGAACCTGTTGTTGAAATTCAACACCGGGTCATCAGAACTTTCATAAGACGTCGTCGATGGCTGGCCAATGTCATCAGTTTGATCCGTTGCCGACCGGGAAGCAAACAAGGTGGCATTCCCTACGAACTGCGGAGCGGTCAGCCTCCCCGAGGTATCAGTCCTATCCGAGAATGGTTCAAAGGTGCTCTGCGGTGGATTCCACACCGATGCCCCGATGTTGTCATACGACGTGATCTTTCCCGGGTGCCATCCGTGCCAGGCATATTGTGCACGGATATCGTTATCTCGATTCCCCGGGAAGAAGGTCGTGGCAGGAGTAAGGCTGTCTCCCCGGGAGTCGTTCATGGTGTTAATGCCCCATCCTGCGGAATTGCCGATCACATACCTCGCCTCTGCGCAGACCGCGTACCTGTATTGGAAATAGAAATACACGCCCGTCAACGTCTGGCTGGGAAGTTCGATAGTGGGATCGGCATTGACATTCCCCGTATTCTTGAAAACATACTCGTAGATGAAATAATTGTCATGGAATTCCTGGGAGAAGCCCATGATTTTCCTCGTCATCGTGATCCCCAGGAGCGTATTTACCTCGTTGATAATTATCCGGTCGCACGGAAGCGTTGGATCGACCCGATCGTTGATCACCGGGCGCCCCGATGAGGTAAGCGCTCCATCCACGTAGATCTTCGGCGGCTCGAACTTGCTCACCATTTCCATCAGCACGGGGAACACTTCACCGGTGCCTGCAACCCGCGGACCAACATGCACTATTGCGTAAGGATAGGTGAAGTTCGTCGGGTCGGTGAAATTCGTGGCACCGATCCAGAGACCCTTTGCTGCTTCCGTATCCTGGTAGCGATAATACGATGGCCACTCCAGGCCGTCTTGCTGCGTGAGCACTCGTCCTTCTTCGATCTCACAACCGGTGCTGGCAAACCAGCTCCGGAGAGACCCGACGGACATGAACTTGATGTTCACTTGCGCGAGACTGTCAGCGGCGGGCACGATGAATGCAATCAACGGCACAAAGATGATGAAGCAGAAGCGTCTGAGCTCTCTTTGAAAAACCTGATTCATTGTCTCCTCAAGAATTGAGATTAGAAGTCAAAAGACATGCGAACTCCAAAATAGACGTCACGGGGGTTAAGGAATGCAAGATACTCCTGGTTCGGCATGTCTATATACGCCTTGTTATCGAGAACGTATTGCCTGTGTGCGGAATCAGGATCGTTGGGATCGTAGGGTTCATAGGGAACCGTCCGATAATCGCCGGGTTGGTCATCTCCAGGGAAATTACGGTACCCGAGCTTCTGATCGTTTTCGTCACCCGCAATCTCGTCAGGGAGATGGAGGGACGTCAGGTAGTCTTCGTAGTCCTGCCGGTTCGCAAACCCCAGCAGGTAGCTCATTTGTTTGAAGTTGAAGAGATTGTTGACATCCATGAAGAGTTGAATGTTGGCGCGTGAAATCCTGAAGTTCTTACTCACCCGCATATTGACGTTGTATGAGTCTTTCCATTGCACGTTATCAGCCACTCCGGGCTTTCCACCGGGTCCTCCCCAGGTGAAATAGCTCCCTGACCTCCAGGATGCAACAAAGTTCACCCGCCAGTCACCCAGAAGACTTTGCCCGAGAAACTCTGGTCCTATGTTCTCCGGAGTAAAGAAATCGAGGTTCATGCGGGCGAAGGGCTGAGGAAGAGGTTTTTCCTGATACACATTTTTGTCGATAATTTCCACTCGCTGTTGGACGCGGTCTTCATAATATCGTCCATAACCGAAGTACCCGTTCGTGCGAACATCATAGGTATAATTGATGAAGCCCTGCACCCAGCTACCTCGGTTCCGACTTGCGGTAATCTCAGCGCCTCGAATATCGCGATATGTGTTATTCGTGCTCACTGTATAGTTTACCTGATTGGAGGAGCTGGTATAGCGCACGAGACGGGTTTCATCGGTGACATCTTTGTAGTAGCCAGCGACTCGCAAGAGGAACTCGTCGAAGATATTCTGCTCGTACCCCAGCTCGTACGCCACCGTCTTTGGAAGTGCGTTGTTGGGATTGGCCAGACGGGAAATGGAGTAGGTGGCAGTAAAGCGCCGGATCAGGAAAAGATCCTCCGGAAGCGGCAAGTCCCTGAAGTGCCCATAATTGAAGAAAATCTTCGAATCGGTGGAGATCGGGAACGCAACGCCGAGCCTCGGACTGAGTGTGACAATCTTTTTGGTGGGCTCGGTCAGGAGGCTGTCGAGCCCCAATGATCGGATGTCCCCAAATCGAGGATCATACGGATTGTAGCTGGCGAACCAATTACCACCAGCATGAGAGTAATCAAGCCGGAGGCCGACATTGGCAATCATTCCCTCGAACTCGATCTTGTCTTGCACATAGACAGCGCCCTGTTTGGGGAATGTGTGCCAGGAAGAACGTGAGTTGTTCGTGGGGAGGCGGAGGTCCTTCTGCTCGTAAAGGACATTGTTGTCCGTGTAGATAAACTCAACCCCAGCCTGGACCTGATTGTACTGGTCAAGCTGACTCGTCATCGCAAACTTCAGGTTGTATGTTGCCGCCATGCTGCTGTCGCGCGACCCTGCCCAACCCAGACTCATGTTCATCCTGCTGCCGATGCCGTCGCCTGATTGATACAATGGGAATCCAAACGGAGCTTCATCGACATAGAACGCGTTTCCGAACTTATAGATCTTGGATGAATCTCTCGCCTGGCCGGGGTTGGTTTCGTATTTCGTCTCAAACCGATGGAAGCTGACGTCGTAATACGCCGATGGGCTGAGTACATGGGTGAACTTCGCCCCCACCATGTTCCGACGGATAGCCGTGGGTGCCCAGTAGTCATACCCGAACAGCGTTACATCACGGTAGCTCCCGATGGTATAGTTGAATCCGTTTTGTGAGAGATCGCCGGGGGTCGTAAACACGCCGCTGTTCCCCGAGTTATTGTCACTCGTTCCGGTAGACTTCCCGATCAGTCCTTCAACTGCCAGCTTCATGCCGTCACCTAGATCAGAGGTGATCTTGAGTTGGCCGTTGTAATCCCTCAAGGCATCGTCTGAAAGAGGGAAGAGGTACATGTTGCGCGCTTGTCGATACGACGCGAAGAACCTCAGGCCACCTAACATGTCACTGATAACCGGAAACGGTCCGCCAAAGCTCATGTCAACATCATAGTCAGAATTTGTGATGGCAATTTTCTTCCTGTGTTGAAACAAGAAGAGTTGCCGCGCGGCTTCCGGTGTGAGGTCGTCATTCGGGTCGTTGTTCTGTAACGTCCGCGCGGAGACGGCATTCCACCCCTCAAACTCGGGGTATTGTTTCCTCGTGTGAGCATCCCATGCACCGTTGTTCGTTCCGGCGAATGCAACTGCAGGATCAATGTATGGTCTCACCCAATACGCATTGGGGTCATTGGGCCCCGCACCGAAATGCTTTTGCCTCGCCGGGCTGTATCGACCGATGAAGGCAAGAGTGTACGCGCTCTTGCTCCCTTCCTTCGTTACCACATTCACAAGACCGGACCGCACGTTGCCATACTCAGCATTGAACCCGCCCGTCTGGATC
>DASRUE010000198.1:0-6799 GCA_035687895.1 Bacteroidota bacterium
CCCGACTTAAAGCTTGCCGACGACCGCTCGCGTTCCCCATTCTGCCCGTTGCCACTCGTCTTGTGAACGTGCTCATGGATATGCTCAAGTTCGTCATGATAGAACGACACAGCCGCTTTCCCGATCTTCAACTTCGGGAGATCCGAATCAAGATCCTCTGCATCGACAGTACATACCCAATTCTCCCCGTACGGCGTCATATCCAGCGCTTTCAAGTCGCGTTTCAAGGCGGAGTTCACTCTTGCAACGCGTCCGCTCACCGGCGCATTGAATGGAATCGTACGATACCCTTGCTTAACGTAGAACAGCGGCTGACCTTTCTTGATGGTCATGCCCAAATTGGGAGCTTCGATATCATCGATCCTGCCGATGAACTTCTTGGCAAAGTCATCCAACCCGATCTTCACCGTGCCGTCTTCTTCCATGCTCGCCCAGGTGTGTCCTTCGGAAATGAACACGCCTCCGGGAATTGCAAACTCCGAGTTCAGAAGTCCCTCCGCCGAGGGAAGATGAGTCACGTGCACACGCGGCTTCAGCTCTTTCTGAATGCGGTCATTCCGGCGAATCACGAACTTCTTCGTCATGTCAAGCAGCTCGTTTTCCGTAAACGGTTTCTGGATGTAGTCCATCGCCCCATACTTCATGCATTCCACCGCCGACTCTACGGTCGCATAACCCGTAATGATGATGACATCAATATCAGGACGGAGATGCTTCACTCCCTTCGCCACGTCGTCACCGCTCATCTCCGGCATCTTCAAGTCCGTGAACAGGAAATCATAGTGGTGTGATTGAACAAGCCCAAGCGCTTCTTTCCCTGACATTACGGTATCAACGCAATACCCGTCAAGGACCAGAATCTTCCGGAAGCTGTCGAGGATGACCTCTTCGTCGTCTACGCAGAGAATCCGTGCTTTAGGCCGTTCGACAGTCACGCGTCGGAGCGTTTTCGCCTCCCGGCTGAAGTCGAGGACCAGGCTTGTCCTAAGCGCGTCCTCTCGTTCCTTTCGAACCTTCCTATCCTTCCACGAGCTTAGTGCAAAGCGCAGAAGAACATCCGCAATAACGAAAATGATGACAGCAAGAATGAAGAGTGCCATAGTTTGTGTCTCCTTACGTCGATGTTCATTTGCTACACCTTTTCCAATCCGCTCTCCGTCAGTTGCTTCAATTCGTATCCTATGTCGGCCGGAAGGATGCGATACAGCCAGCCTTTGCCGTAGGGATCGTGACTAACCATGCTCAAGTCGGACTGTAGAGATACGTTGATTTCCAAAATCTTGCCGCTGATGGGGCCAAGCACATCATGCACAAGTCCTGTCGTCGAAGCGATGTGCGCACACGTCGTCCCTTGCACAATCTCTTGATGGGGAGAAAAGAACCGTATCTCTTTGACGGAACCAACGGTCCTGAGGAACACGTCTGTTACCCCAACGAGAGCAGCGCCCGTCTCCTCCAATGTCGCCCAACTGATCCAGCCAAGCCTGTAGTAGTGGTTGGGAGAAGAACCACCCACCGTCCGCGACTGTAGAAGAGTCGAAAAGTTCAGGCCGCGTTGCACTGTGCTCACCAATTCCTCCTCCGTGAACGGCTTCGGAAGATACCCAATTGCCCCGCTGCTAAGCGACCTGACGGCATTCTCAATCGTTGAATAGCCGGTGATCATGACCACGGGAGTGTCATACGTTTCTTTCAGCACACGTTCCAGGAGTTGGAAACCGTCAAGTTCCGGCATCATGATGTCGCACAGGATGAGCCGGTAACGATGCGTGTGCAACCGATGCAAGCCGGTTTCTGAATCCGGTGCCACGTCCACGGCGATCTCATGTGCAGTACAGACTCTGACAACTGCATCGAGAACCACAGGCTCATCATCAATGACCAACACGTCGTACTGTTTGCTCATAGTCTTTCACCTCTGCTGCAAAGGCAATCGGACGGAGAATGTTGTCCCTTTCCCGACTTCACTCTGAACCCCGATCGTCCCATTATGGTTGTCGATGATCCCCCATATCACTGCCAGGCCCAGACCGGTTCCCTTCTGTCCTTTCGTTGTGAAAAACGGCTCGAATATTTTCCCCAGGTGCTCTTCCGGGATGCCTGCACCCGTATCGGAAACTGTCAGCTCAGCGTACTCTCGCTTGCCATCCGTATCCATCACTTCCCATCGCTGCCATTCGCAATCCTTCCGCGCACACGCCCTGAATTTCCCTTCTGACGGAACTTCAAACGCAAACGTGCAGGCAGCGCACCGTGGACATTTCACTTCATGATCAAGAAGGGAGGTGCCGCAGTGAGGGCAGGACACTTCTACCTCTCGTGCCGCCGGCACCGGGTAGCCATACTCATGCCGCCTCTTTCCATACACTGGATCCAGGTGGATGAATCCTTCATTGCCGTTCCAGCGTGACTTTACTCTAATTGATGGTAGTCCATCGATCTTAAATTCGTCATCCATCAGATCATGTCTCTTCGGGCAGAGAGCCTTTCTGATTCGGGCAACTCCGCGTGGAGCGAGAGTGGAAATCTTTGAGCTTACAGTGATGAGGCCATTGTTGTCTCCGATCGCATCCGCCGCGTTCACCAGCAAATTTGTGAACACCTGCTGCATTTGGTTCCCATCCACGGTGACGAGGGGTAGACTTTGATCCAGGTTCCGGACAATCCGGATCCCTCGTAAGGCCGGCAGCTTTTCCACCACTCCAATGGCACGTTCTGTAATTTCATTCAGGTTCGCTGCTGATTTCTTAGGAACGGATTGTCGGGCAAAGTCCAGCAAGCTTTTTACAATCTCCCTGCTCCGCGTCGTTTCTCGCACAATCACATCGAGATCTGAACGCAAGCCAGGGTTGTCTTTTGCCCTGTTGAGCAGAAAGCTGCTGTACGTAAGCACACCCGTCAGCGGATTATTCAATTCGTGTGCAACGCCCGCTGCCAGTCGTCCCAGCGATGCCATCTTATCTGACTGAAACAGTTGCAGGCGTGCCTCTGAAAGTTTCTGTGTCATCGCGTTAAATGATCGTGCGAGCATACCCAGTTCACTGTCACCAATTTCGCCGATCCTGTAGCTCAGATTGCCGCTTCCCACCTGTTGTGTAGCGGTCAAAAGCGCGTGAACCGGAATCACGACCCAGCGTCGGACAAAGAAGATGATAATGATGCTGACTGCGAAGATCGCACCCACCGTTAAGATTGCCAGCTCGACCTGGCTCATCGCGATCTTATGGTCAACGTCCGCGAGTGAATAAGTCACATCAAGGACGCCCAAGACTGATTGTTGCTTCCCATGCGCATGGCAGCTTCCTTGCCAGCACGAAGGCTCATTGTAAATTGGGGCAATGACGCCGAGAATCCTTGAGGAATCAGGATGGACACGGAAAATTCTTGTCCGCTCGACGTCGGGAAGTCTCTCCAAGGGCCGGTCTGCCGCATGGCACGCATAGCAACTTTCCGCTCTCTTGTCCACAACATGCCCAATGTTTTCTTGCTTGGAAGAGTAGATGATTGAGCCTTCTTTGTTAAACACGCGCACTTCATGGATCGCCGGGTCGGTGCCAACATCATTGATAATCTTGTGAACGTGTTCCCGCTGGTTCATCAACATGCCGTACCTTGTGCTCTTCCTGACTGTCTCGCTCAACTGATTTGCATGCCGCTCCACCTCATCGAGAAGCATTGAGCGCTGTGTGCGAATGCTGAAGTAGGAGTATACACCGATGATCACCATGGCGGTGACTCCAACGACAACAATCAATCGAAAGCCTAATTTTCGAACCAAGTTCGCGTACAAAACCTACTATCCTTTCACTAGTGCATAGCGTTTCACGCGCTTCCCAGGCAAGCGCTTCGGGTAACTGAACTGGTCGTGACAACCCTCGCACGAAGGTGCCGCCACAAAGCGATCATCTGTATGGCAGACGTCGCATGTAAGTCCTGTATGGTTCTGATCCAACGCAAGCCCGGTCACGGCGTGGCGAAAACTCTCAGGAGTCCATGCACTGTGGCAGGAGGTACATGCACCGGAGAGGCCTGCGAAAACATTTTGTCGGACATGACAGCGATTGCATTCCAGAGGATCATGAAACTGCCGCAACGGCCAACCGGACCGGCGCTGATGGTCGAATCCGGGCTTGGGCTCCGTTCCGTGGCACCGGTCGCACCGCTCGTTGGTGTTGTGGCAGCGTTCGCACGCCTGATGTCCCTGTTCGACAGTAACGAGCTGTGCAGATGCATTCTTGCCTTTCTCATGACACCGAATGCAGCTCTCGCTTGTGTGGCACTGCGAGCATTCCAGACCAAAGCGGTCGACATGTTCGTTATGGTAGAACGTCACTAGGCGGCCCTGATCATAACTACTTTCAATGACGAGCCGCGCAGGTTTCGAAACAATCGGGTGGCGGCGTCCGAGGTTGCGCTTCTTATCGGATTGGGCAGCGCGCAGTTGAGCCTCGCTTCGGAGGGCGTGGCAACTTCGACAGCCAGTATCAGTGCTCCATCGTCCATGGCAATCAAGACACTGCCTGTGATAGGCCGCCTTTAGATCGGGTCTGCCGAGGTTCTCCCGCTGTCTGGCCACTTCATGGCACTCGATGCATCCCAACACACGGCCAGGCGGATTGTAGTGGTGGCACATTGTACAACCTCCGGCCATCTCCGACATTTCAGCATGTCCTTTGTGCAGAAACCGGACCGGTACGTACAGACTCGCAGAATCGGACAGCGTTTTCATGATCACGACATCCGGGCCTTCCTCGGCCGAATGCTGGACCGTTGCTATCTGCGTGCGCGGGCAACTCCTGACGCTGGGGTTTTCCTTTGTTGGAACTTCGCTGACGTGGCATGTCGTGCACGTCATTCCCGGTACTAGATGCGAACGGTTCCGCCCGCCTGCGGTCTGGCCGTGAGCCGTCATGACAAGAACAAGTCCAAGCACCGCTGTAAGGATCGTTCTCATGATCGACCTCCTCGAATTGCATACTTAACCTGCATTGCGGGGACCTCCACAGGTACGCTGATGACCGGAAACGTCTTCACATAGAGTCGGTACAGGAGAACTATCGTTGAGATGAAGCCGACTGTCACCGAGATCTCTCCTATGGAGGGGAAATACGGGTTGACCGAGTACGGTGGGTTGTAGGCCACGAGGAAAGTGTTAATTCTATTCAAGAGGACCCCGAACACAACAAGCAACGCAGCCACAAAAAGCCACAGGCGCGAGCGCACGACAACCTCGGAAAGGAACATGCGCAGCGGAATAGCGACCCCCACCACAACCTCAATGGCAAACATCACGCTGGCCGTGTTCATTTCTGCCAGGTAGACGAAACTCTCTCGAATCACCATGTCGCCAATCTTGAAGGCAAGGTAGATACTCAGAAGAGGAGCCATCAATGAGCCCAGGCGGGAGAGCACCTCCATCTCCGGTTTCAGTCCGAAGGATCGTGAGGCGCTCATCGATTCGAGTATCACCATGGGGAAACCCACGGCAACCGCAGACAACAAGAACAGGAGCGGCAAAATCGGCGTCTGCCAGAGTGGATGGATTTTCTGACCCGCGATAATCATCAGGGTTCCCAGCGAAGATTGATGCAAGGTGGAGAGAACCACCCCCGCGATGATAAAGATGAACATCGTTCTTGAAAGGCCGCGGTCAACCGCTCGCAGCAACGTATCAAGCGGCTTGTTGAGCCACGAAAGGATCCCCTTCAGTTTGATCCGGCCAATGAAGCGTTCTGCGGCGATGGGCAAGAATTCGGTGTAGAGAACCATCGCATAGATCATCACACACATTCCCACTTCGAACAGCGC
Source organism: Bacteroidota bacterium (assembly GCA_035687895.1). Lineage (GTDB taxonomy): Bacteria > Bacteroidota > Ignavibacteria > UBA10030 > UBA6906 > JAERML01. The sequence continues at coordinate 5,809 of DASRUE010000198.1, forward strand.
GGAATTACCGTTCCACATGATGAGCGGATGCCAGATATAGTACCATCTTCCAAGATCGATGCAGACAGCGAGCGCGGCAAAGGTGTACCCGAGCATTGCAGTCAACAGCGCTGGGCGTATCACCACTTGGTAGTGCTCTCTGTGCATCACGTGACCCAGAGCCGCAGATGTAAATCCTCCGGCGGCCAAGGCGACACCAGCCGCCACATCAATGGCAATCCAGATGCCCCACGGATACTGATCGCTCAGATTTGTCACATACCCAATCCCAAACAGAAACCGAACCAAAAGAAACACGAAACCATTCAGCGCAAGAAGGATCAGAACAATGACCCCAGGCGTAAAGAAATGCTTCGACATCGCTAGCGGTCTGTGAGCTGAGTTCATTTGAACTCCTTTTGATCTGTTTCTTTCCTGTGCCGTGTTATCCACATGACTCCTCCCAGCAACGCGTAGAGAAGGACAGGAGGCACAAAGTATGCGAAGATGCCGTGCTGGATAGACTCAGACGCACCCGGCATGGGATGAGTACCAACGTCCGGAAAGCCCAGGCTCGCAAAGTCCCTGCCAGCCAAGTACATCCACGCGGTCCCACCGGCCTCGTATTCTCCATAAAGACGATGCACATATTTCTCTGGAGCGCGGCGGATCCGTTCCCTCGCAACCTTGATGAGTTCTGTACGCGGACCATAGGTAAGCGCTTCAACAGGACAGACCTCAACACAAGCGGGAAGTCGTCCCTCTTGGGTTCTTGAATAGCAGAAATCACACTTGACGATGTCCGGACGTAACGCTTCTCCAAATTCGAACGCGGGAATCTGAAACGGGCACGCAACCATGCAGTAGCGACAACCGATACACTTGTTTGTGTCCCAAACGACTGACCCGTTTTCTTCTTTTGTGAACGCGCCGACGATGCAAGCGGAGACACACGAAGGATGATCACAATGCATGCATTGTACCTTCGCGTAGACCGCGGGTCCGCTACCCT
>DASRUE010000199.1:0-8785 GCA_035687895.1 Bacteroidota bacterium
TTCACCAGGCTGGAACTGGTGCCGGAGTTGGATCTGCTCGGGCATCAGCGTCTCCACTTCTTCTCCCTTTCCAACGACGGTGATCGTTTCGAGCCAACTCTCGGTGCGCGAGACGGCAAGTGTCCCCTGTACCGTATCTCCCACGTGAAGTCCGCGTAGCAGCGACGGGTCCTTTACTTTGAAAGGCATGGTCATGGCCATCATGTAATCGGGGATTTCCTCGTGGTCAACGGTCACCCTGTTCTTCGCCGTATCGATGGCCACGACTTCTCCCCGCAGCGGAAAAGTGACAAGGTCGGTGGGTTTTTGCTCTTGGCGGGAGCAGGAACTGATACCGATGCAAATACACAACCCAACAATGGAATTCAATCTGGTGATCATTGTGTGATTCAAATAATAGGGAATGGAATGGTTCAGACGCAAGATACGAAAAAGTTGCCGGATTGTGTAGATCCCGTAATGGTGAATTATCGTCTCCTCTGTTCTTTGCGCGGGAACTTCCTCACTTAAAGATGTGCGAGACGGTTTAATCTGTATTTCGAATCGCAGGTACTCTGTCCGTATGTGGTCCCGATGCAAGAAGAGAAGGGTGTCCGTTCGTCTCGCTTGATTTCCCCAACCCATTCCCGTACCTTAGTCCACACGAATGACAGGAGTTTCCAAAATGGCCTACTGGCTACTGAAATCTGAACCGGGGGTGTATGCATTTGCAGACCTGGTCCGGGACAAAAAGACCACATGGGACGGGGTGACCAACAACCTTGCCTTGAAACACATCCGGGCCATGGCGAAGGGCGACCTTGCTTTCATCTATCATTCGGGCGACGAAAAGAGCATCGTAGGGATTGCGGAGATTGCATCTGAACCATACCCCGATCCCAAAGCGGATAACCCGAAAATCGTTGTGGTTGATCTGAAAGCCAAAGATGCGCTGGCACGACCGGTTTCGCTTGCCGATATCAAGGCGAAGAAGGAGTTTGCGGACTTTGCCCTCGTTCGCATTTCGCGGCTTTCCGTTATGCCCGTCAGTGCCGCCCAATGGAAGTCGTTGCTGGCCATGTCCCGCTAGGTTAATGCTATGGAAATTCTGCTGACCCTGGGAAAATTTGCCTCGGTGTTCCTCCTTGTGTTCCTGAATGGCTTCTTCGTCGCGGCAGAATTTGCGATTGTAAAAGTGCGGGCGACACAAATTGAACCACTTGCACGAACTGGCCATCGGCGGGCCCGGATTGCCCAGAACGTCATCACACATCTTGATTCATATCTCTCTGCCACACAGTTGGGCATCACGCTCACCTCGCTCGGTCTTGGGTGGATTGGCGAGCCGGTCGTCGCTCACTCTCTGCAGCCATTGTTCATCTGGGCGGGGATCACCCAGCCTGCGCTGGTGGAGACGATCTCTTTTACAGTCGGCTTCGCCATCATCACCTTCCTTCATATCGTGCTCGGGGAGCTGGCGCCGAAGTCGCTTGCCATCCAGCGTGCTCAACGTGTGACGTTGGGTATCGCCTCTCCGTTGCACCTGTTTTTTATTGTCTTCAGACCATTCATCTGGCTTCTGAACGGTACGGCCAATTATTTCCTCGCGCTCGTCGGGATTCAACCCGCAACGGAAGGAGAAATCGCGCATTCGCAAGAGGAACTCCGTCTTCTTTTAAGCAAGGGAAAGGTCTTTTCCTCCACCGGCAAGAGCATCCTCCTCAATGCCATCGAATTACAGCACAGGACGGTGCGTGAAGTGATGGTTCCCCGGACGAGCGTTGTTTTTCTCTCGACCGAACGATCCATTGAAGAGAACATGGCCGTCGCGCAGGAGAACCAATTCACACGTTACCCTCTGTGTGAGAAAGATCTCGACAATGTGCTGGGGATGATTCATTTGAAGGATCTGTTCAAACTGAAGGGAACGCAGGGGAGCGGCGCGGCGCTGCTGGAGATTAAGCGAGAAATGCTTTTCGTCCCCGAGACCACACCGTTGGAGCGAATTCTCAACACGTTTCTCGCCAAGCGCGTATTGATGGCCGTCGCCGTGGATGAATATGGAGGAACGGCGGGCCTCGTTACGCTGGAGAATGTACTTGAAGAATTGGTCGGTGAGATCCGCGACGAGTTTGACATCGAGCCGTTGATGATCCAAAAGGTGAACGACGCCGAGTTTCTGATCGACGGCAGCATGCCGCTGCACGATTTTGCACGCATGTTCGATGTCGTTCCCGACTCCAAGGATGTTGTCACCGTGAGCGGCTATGTGATCCAATTGCTGGGACGCGTTCCTGAAAAGGGGGCGACGCTGGAAATCGGCCGATGGCTCGGTACGGTGGAGGCCGCGGGAAGGAACACTATGAAAACGCTACGGATCAAGAAACTGCTTCCACGGGAAGAGGAAGAAGAACACCATGAGGAATCCAAACGACGTAACACATGAGAAGCCCCATAACATTAGCTCGTTTTGCCGTGCTGAGTTGTCTGGTGCTGGGGTCGTCCCCTGTCTTCAGCCAATACTACGAACCGCGGGAATACCATCCGTCTGATGCACGGTACTTCACGGCGGGTGTTGTGCAACGCGAATTCTCTCCCCGAGGTTCAAACTCTCTCCCGGAATCATTGGCGCTTGGGTATGATCGGCTGATGCCGATGGTTTCCTTCAGGCAGGGGCCAGTGGATATCCAATTTGGCTACACTTCGTTTCGCCTTCTCGGGCGGTCGCGGGCCTCGATCTTTTTCGGAGCAACGGTATCCGACGAACTTCCTCTCTCCGGGAAAAGACCAAGCGCATTGGTAGTTCCCATCTTGCTGGCCGCAGACTTCACCAAGACGGAGGGAATTGGATTCGAGCGAGAGAACTTCAACATTGCCAGCGTGGGGATCGGCCTGGGGTTGAAGTTTCGCCATATTGGTGAAGAAATGGATTTCTCACTCTCCGGGGTTCAGGTGTTCCATTATAGCACCGAAGGATTCAGTACAGGCACGGGATTCTCAGCAGCCACACTGGGCGAAGCCCTGATATTACTGAGGAATATTCGTCTGCTTGAGGGGATTGCGATCGGCTACCGCTTCCGGCTGCAGACGTGGGCAATGAGCAACAGCAAGTTCAATTATCGGGCGATCGCCCACGGTCCGTTCATCGGCATTCTTTTCTAGAATCAGGATGGCCTTGTGAGAATTCTTGTCTGCTTAATCCTAGGGTGACGGGAAATGGTGACAAGCATACGCGCGAAGATCGTCTGGACATTTGCATGCCTCGTGATGCTGAACCTCGCGGCGAGTTTCTGGTCGATGTATAACTTCTACGCTCTTGGAACCACGGTGGCGAGAATCCTGCGCGAAAACTACCAGAGCGTACTTGCCGCTGAGAACATGGTGAAGTCGCTTGAGCGCCAGGACAATGCTCTGCTCGCAGCAAGTGAAGGTGAAGACGTCACCCGGGCGGGAGGTTACAGCGAAAACAAAAATCTCTTCTATTATTGGTATGATCAAGCCGTCCGATGGGGTGCCCTCCCCACGGCACCACCATTGCTCGATTCTATTCAAAGCGCGTACCGTGCGTATGCGACGTACGCAGACTCAATGATTGCACGGACCCAACAAGGTGCATTTGAAGAAGCCAAAGAGTACTACTTTTCCGTTGTGCGCCTTCACTCGGATGAACTGCGCGAGCTTTGCTTCGAATTGTTTCAGATGAACCAGACCGCCATGGTCAACGCCGAAGCCCGTACGCACACCATCGCAAGTCAGACGGCATACGGCACGATGATCGCCTCGATTATTATCCTGCTTCTCAGTATTCTTGCGACCGCATGGCTCACGAAGGTGTTAATCAAACCCGCAGAAGAGCTCACGGAAACGGTGAAGCAGATCGGATTGGGGAAACTCGATTTGAAAATTGATGTTCTCTCCAACGACGAAATCGGGCACCTGAGCAGGGAATTCAACAAGATGACGGAACGCCTCCGGAAGTTCGAACAAATGAACATCGACAAGATCATTTCCGAGAAACGGAAATCAGAGGCCATTGTCGAGAGTATCTCCGATGCGCTCATCGTAACGGATGCTCAGATGAAGATCCTCCACATCAACTCTGTAGTGGCGGACTTGTTTGACTGCAAAGAAAAGGCCGTCATGTTCATGCCGGTCAATTCCATTGTCCGGGACGAACGGATCATCGCGTTGATCCGTGCGTCCTCTTCGCCGGATGGAGGCTCTGACACGAAAGAACAAATCCTTCACATCGACCGGCATGACCGCCAGTATTACTTCCGGCCCAAGGTTACCCGTATCTACGACAGCGAAGGTGGCCTTTACGGCGTGGTGACGCTACTTCAAGATGTAACGCAATTCAAGGAACTGGACAGAATGAAGTCGGACTTCATTGCTACTCTCTCGCATGAGTTCCGTACTCCGGTTACTTCTATCAACATGAGTGTGGATATCCTGAACCAGGGGATCCTTGGTCCGCTGAATGAGCGACAAAAGGAGTTGATCAATGCAGCCAAAGAGGACTGCTACCGGCTGACAAAGCTCGCGCGGGAGCTTCTCCAGCTCTCAAAACTGGAGGCGGGAAGAATGGTCCCGAAAAACGAGGAACTGGACATCCGCGCGGTGATCGACTTTTCACTCCGACCGCTGTACCTTCAGTTCCAGGAAAAGAACGTCGCACTCACTACGGAAATTCCTGAGACCCTCCCCGCACTGGTTGCCGATGAACAGCAACTTTCATGGGTAATTACGAACCTGGTCTCAAATGCCCTGAAGTATACGGATGCCGGAGGGAAAGTGAACGTCCGGGCGCGCGAAGAACAGGACGCAGTCCTTGTCGAAGTGGAGGATACGGGACAGGGGATTGCCCATGAGCATCTGGGGAAGATCTTCGACAAGTTCGTGCAGGTCAAACGTGCATCAGATAGCACGCCGGGAAGTGTCGGGCTGGGGTTGGCGATCGCCAAAGAGATTGTGGAAACGTACGGCGGCCGCATCTGGGCTGCCAGCGAACCCGGGAAGGGGAGCACGTTCTCGTTCGTTCTTCCCTTGCATCCTATTCAACCCGCGGCCAACGTATGACCGACGCGCCCCACCGAGCACGAATCCTCCTCGTTGACGATGAGCAAAACATTTTGAAGACAGCCAAGATCTGTCTGGAAAATGCCGGGTTCACAGTGGACGCGTTTATGAACCCGCTGCAAGCTCTCGACGCGCTCCGCGAAAAAACCTACGACATTGCTTTCTATGATCTGAAAATGCAACCCATCGATGGGATGCAACTCTTGAAGGAAACACGACAGCTTGCCCCGGAAGTCATTGTCACGCTGATGACCGCCCATGGCAGTATCGACTCCGCGGTGGAAGCAATCAAGGCGGGCGCGTTCGACTATCTCCAGAAGCCATTCGAGTTCTCCGAATTACAGCACGTTGCGGAACGGGTGTACGAACATCATCGCCTCACAAGCGAAGTCCGGATGCTTCGAGAAGAACTCCTCCGGCGGACCGGGACCGGCGAGATCGTAACACGCAACGAGCGCGTTCGTTCTCTCGTTGATCTTGCCCTGCAGGTGTCATCCAGCAACATTACCGTTCTGATCGAAGGGGAAAGTGGAACAGGGAAGGAACTACTTGCTCACCTTATCCATGAGAAAAGCCCGAGAATGGAGAGACCGTTCGTGACCGTGAATTGTTCTGCACTGGCCGAAGCACTTCTCGAAAGCGAGCTGTTCGGTCACGTAAAGGGTGCGTTTACGGGGGCAGTGAAGGACAGGCAAGGGCGGTTCGACGCGGCCGATGGTGGTACCATGTTCCTGGACGAGATCGGCGAGATCAGCGCTGCGATGCAGGTGAAGCTCCTTCGATTTTTGCAAAGCAAGGAGTTTGAGAGGGTAGGTGAGACTTCAACGCGCAAAGTGGATGTTCGCGTCATTGCCGCGACAAACAAGAATCTCGAAGAGGCGGTAAAAGTCGGAGAGTTTCGAGAGGACCTCTATTATCGGCTCAATGCCGTGAAGCTGAAACTTCCCCCATTGCGCGAACGTGTGGAGGACATTCCCCTGCTCGTGCAACACTTCCTAAAGAAGTTTGGAAGTCATGTTGAGGTTGCACCTGAAGTAATGAATGCACTTACGGGGTATGCGTGGAAGGGAAATGTCCGGGAACTGGAGAATGTTATTGAACGGGCTGTGCTGCTCGCTCACGGGAGCCGCATCCTGATGCAGGACCTTCCAGAGGAGTTCCAAATGGTCGGACCATCGGGAATCCATACCCTCTCGCTTGAAGAGGCGGAACGCCAACACATTATCAAGGTACTCCGAATTGCCAAAGATCTTGATGAAGCTGCCGCCTTTTTGGGCATTGACCCTGCGACACTTTGGAGAAAACGGAAGAAATTCAATCTCTAGCATCGCAATCCAGTCAGATTTTACCTTGCATTTTGCAAGGGGGGTTAATATATTGGCCGTCAAGAAATTACCCATCCCGTCTTTCCTTTTTCTCGATTCCGTCGTGCAGTTTGCAATGGTCATGCGACGCCGCGACATTGGAGAGTAAGATTCAGAGTTAGCGCTAAGTCTTGAGGCATCAATCCCCCGGCGGCATCCGCGCGATTGGCCGTCAATAGTGGCACCCGCTTTGAAGATCAGAGAGATGCATATAGTCTCACCATCACACCATCGTCACGGGGCGAAGATACTTCCGTTCGGCAAGAAGCACCGGCGGAAGATTCGTTCAGTGTCATCATCGGGCTCGGTTTGTTCATCATGCGGTACAGGCAAATCACAGACACCATCGCTCAGTTCCTAGGAGACACCATGGCAGTGAAGACAACAACGTTGCAGGGTGGCAAAATCGGCGTCATTGAGGTCAAGGGCTCGCTTGTGGGAGGAGAGGAAACGGATGAGTTGCGGAGCGCCGTTGCAGATTTTGTCGAACAAGGGAACAAGAAACTGATTATCGACCTTAGCAAGGTAACCTACCTGAACAGCACGGCCATCGGGGTCCTGGTTTCCGCTCATACAACATACTCGCGCAATAAGAGCGTGGTCAAACTCTGCGGCATCAACAAGAGCATCAACAATATTTTTGTCATCACGAAGCTCACCATGGTTTTTGATGTTTGCGAAACGCGTGAAGAGGCGGTGAAGGCTCTCTCCTGAGCTGCCAGCAAAGAACTTGAACTTGTGCAAACATAGTACATTTACCCACCAATCAACAGAAGGAGTTCATCAATGAAGCAATCCGTGTTTCTGACGGCTGTCATCGTGATTACGGCCGTGGTCGCGATCGCGATCTACCTGTTTATCCTTGGCAACCCCGATAATTTCAAGGATGGTGAGTCGCGGCTCGTTCCGAACAATCTGCTCGGTACGGTGTATACGGGGGGGATTGTGGTGCCGATTCTGATTACCCTGACATTGATGAACTTAACCTTAGTGTTTGAGCGAACATTCTCCCTGAAGAAGGCGAATGGGCGCGGCCCCATTCCTTCTTTCTTGAAAACTGTCCAGCAAAACCTTCAAGCCGGCAAGGTGGATGAAGCAATCAAGGCATGTGATGCGCAGCGTGGATCGGCCGCCAACATCATCCGCACCGGCCTCGCCCGGTACAAGGATATCCTACAGGATAAGAAGCTCGACGCGGAGAAGAAAATGGCCGAGACCAAGCGTGCGATTGAAGAGGCGACCAGCCTTGAGACCCCGCTGCTCGAACGCAATCTGATCGCTCTCTCCACCAGCGCATCGGTCGCAACAATGTTCGGTCTGTTGGGCACAGTCATTGGAATGATCCGTGCATTCACAGCTCTTGCTGCCGCGGGCGGTGCGCCGGATGCCATCCAGCTCTCTATTGGAATTTCCGAGGCACTCATTAACACAGCACTTGGGCTTGTGGCTGCCATCCTCGGTATCATTGCGTACAACTTCTTTGTGACCAAGGTGGACAACTTCACTTACATGATCGACGAAGCAAGCTACAACGTCGTGGAAATCCTGAGCAGTAAGACCACCGACTAATCCTCAGAGGACAGTAATGCCGAAGATCAAACCCAAACGACATGGCGTGCTCATCGACATGACCCCGCTGGTGGACGTTGCGTTTTTGCTGCTGACGTTTTTCATGCTCACGACGCAATTCAAACCACCGGAGGAAGTGCAGATTGAGCTCCCCTCGTCAAACTCGCAGTTCAAGCTCCCCGAGTCTGACGTCATGACCCTGACGCTTGCCAAGGATGGCCGTATCTTTCTCGGTCTCGATTCCCAAAAGCTTCGCCGCCGGCTGTTCGGAGAACAGAACGAACTGAAGGCGAGCATTGAGGTTCCCAAAGACCGGCTTGCCGATATGCTGGTGCAGGCCCGCACTGCGAATCCCAAGCTTCGCACGGTAATCAAAGGTGATCAGAATACCGAATACGGTATTGCGGAGGATGTGATGGAGATCCTTCAAAAAACCAAAATCACGAGGTTTAACCTCGTGACGAATCTGGAACAAAATTAGTTCGAGGAGGCTTTAATCTATGGCAGGAGGAGGCGGTGGTGCACCAGAGCCGAGAAAACACGGCAAAGCAAAGAAACGAAAAAAGGGTCGCCGGTTAGGCATCCGAATTGACATGACGCCGCTGGTGGACGTTGCGTTTTTGTTGCTGACGTTCTTCATGCTCACGACGTCTATGTCGCGGCCGCAGACGATGGAAATCAACCTGCCGCCTGACGCGGACATAAAAGTAGAAATTGCGGAGTCAAACCTTTTGACGCTTCGGATTAACGAAAAGGGCGAGATCTTTTGGAGTATCGGGATCGAATCCCCGCAG
>DASRUE010000200.1:0-17271 GCA_035687895.1 Bacteroidota bacterium
TTTGCTCACCGTTTCGGTCTGGCCAACATCAAGTGGGAGCTGGAAGACCTCTCGTTCAAATATCTCCACCGCGAGGCGTATGACATGATCGCCCGTGAGCTGAAATCACGCAGGCGGGAACGGGAGCACTATATCAACAAGTTCGCCCAGCCGATCGAGAAGCGTCTGAAGGAGGCGGGATTCAAGTTCGAAATCAATGGCAGGCCCAAACACCTCTACAGCATCTACAACAAGATGCTTAAGAGGAACAAACCGCTCGAAGAGATCTACGACCTCTTTGCCATCCGCATCATCCTCGACACTGAAGACCCGAATGATTGCTTCGGCGTATACGGCACCATCTCTGACATCTACATTCCAAACCCGGAACGGTTCAAGAACTACATCTCTGTTCCCAAGAAGAATGGCTACCAATCGATCCATACCACCGTGGTTGGACCAGATGGAAAAATGGTGGAGGTGCAGATCCGCACCAAGGCGATGCACGAAGTTGCAGAACGTGGTGTCGCGGCCCACTGGACGTATAAGGGGAACATCAGCCCGGTGGATGAAGAGCTTGCCAACTGGGTGAACTGGGTGCGTGAGATTTTCGAGAGCGCTGCAGAGGGGCAGGTCCCAACCGCGCAGTTGATGGAAAGCTTCAAACTCAATCTGTATCAGGAAGAGATCTACCTCTTCACGCCGAAGGGAGAGCTAAAGATTCTCCCGACGGGCGCAACGCCAATAGACTTTGCCTATGAAATCCATTCGAAAGTGGGAGACCACAGTCTTGCGGCGAAAGTCAACGGCCGGATTGTGCCGCTGGATACCGTGCTGAAGAGCGGTGATCAAGTGGAAATCCTCACTTCCAAGAACCAGACTCCCAATCCAGACTGGGAGAAATTTGTGGTGACGCACAAGGCAAAGTCCCACATCCGCCGGTGGATCAAGGAGGAGCAACGAAAAGCGATCGATGAGGGGAGAGAATTGTGGGAGAAGAAGGTCAAGAAAACCAAGTTGAGCATTAGTGAGGATGATCTGAATAAATTCCTGCGGGACAAGAAGATCGAGAACGTCGGGATGTTCTACCTCGGCATCCGACAGGAGAAGATCAATGCGGACGAGATCATCCAGATGATCCAGGAGGAGCAGAAGCATCCTGCCGCGGTGGTCAGCGAGGAAGGGAAGATTGAGGGGCTCTTCAACAAGTTTATCAGTTCCGCCCGGGGTGTCACCGGGGGCATTGTTCTGGACGGTGCACAGGAAAACATCATGCACAACTTCGCCAAGTGCTGTCACCCGATCCCTGGCGATGAGATCATCGGGTTTATTACCACGGGTGAGGGGATCAAGATCCATAGAAAAAACTGCAAGAACATCCGCCTGATGATGCAGATGGAGACCAACCGGATTGTGGATGTGGGCTGGCCATCGGAGAACGGAGTGATTTTCGTTGCTGGTGTGAAGATTTCAGGTGCGGACAGGCCGGGGATGCTGGGAGATATTACGCATGCGATTTCTTCATATGCAAACACGAACATCCGGAGCGTCAACATCGATTCACAGGACACGATGTTTCAGGGAACGTTTATCCTTTACGTAAAAGACACCGAACACCTCAACAGGATTCTGGAGAAGATCAGGAGAATTAAGGGTGTCACCAGGGCGGAGCGCTTTGAAGAATAGCCGGAACGCCGCATGACTGCACGCCCCGGACGTATTCTCGGGATTGACTACGGCACCAAGCGAGTGGGCGTCTCCTTGAGCGATCCGATGCGCATTATCTCGCAGGGCGTTGGGACACTTGCCAATGATGCCGGCCTTCTCCGAAAGCTAAAGGAGATTGTTGAGAAGGAGGAAGTGGTTCTGGTTGTTGTGGGGATGCCGTACGGTGCCGATGGAGGAAAAGGAGGGAAGGCGATCGAAGTGGAGGAGTTCATTACGTGTCTGCGGGGAGAGGTTTCCGTGGAGATTGATACGTGGGATGAGAGCTACTCGTCGGTGAATGCTCAACGGGCGTTTATTGACGCCGGGATGAAGCGAAAGCAGCGCCAGCAGAAACACCGGGTCGACGAGATGGCTGCCCGCTTGATGCTGCAAGAATATCTGGACAATCAAGGTCACAGACTGTAAGTGAATTCCGTCGCGCCGGATCAAGCCGGCCCTCCCATATCAGAACCGAATGCTCCTCCCATCAGTCGTGGCCAACGCCTCCTCCGCTGGATAAAAGGGCATAAGATTAAGACATTCCTCCTGGTCATTCTTGCCTTCATCCTGTTCGAACTTGCAACCATCCCGTTCTTTGGTGTTGCGAGCTTGAAAACAGAGAACCCCGAACAGACGGCTTTGATGCGCCAGCGGTTGAGCGAAGCAGAACATGAAGGGAAGAAGCTGAAGATCACTCAGCGATGGGTTCCTTTCTCCCGTATCTCACGCCACCTCGTCAATGCGGTCATTGTTGCAGAAGACGGAACCTTTTACACTCATAATGGTTTTGATTGGTACGAGGTGCAGGAATCCATCGAGAAGAACATCGACAAGCGGCGCGCGGTGCGGGGCGCGAGCACCATCACGCAACAACTGGCCAAGAATCTGTATCTTTCCACATCCAAGGACCCGATTCGGAAATTAAAGGAAGCCATCATCACGCTTCTTCTGGAGAACTCCCTGAGCAAGAATCGGATCCTGGAGATCTACTTGAACGTCATTGAATGGGGGAGAGGGGTTTTTGGGGTGGAGGCGGCTGCGCAGACCTACTTTGGAAAATCCGCGGCAAGCTTGACACTGGAAGAAGCAACCCGCATGGCTGCCGTTATCCCCAGTCCGCTACGCCACCGTCCGGATGAAGACTCCAGATATGTTCTCCGCCGCCAGCAGATCGTCCTGCGAAGAATGTCTGCAAGAAATTTCGCGGGGTCGCCCACAACTGAGGAGACACAATCAAAGGCAGACCTGGAGCAGTTGTTGATCCCCGACGATACGTCGGAGGTAAATATGTCACTTGATTCCACAGACGTTGAGGAAGAGAGCAATGGACTTTAGAGAGGTCAACCGTCTCATTGAAGAGGGAGAAGGATTCGAGATTGAGTTCAAGCGAAAGGTCACAACACCTGAAAAGATCGCCCGTGCGTTGATTGCCTTTGCCAACACCAAGGGTGGACACATCCTCTTTGGAGTGGACGATGATGGATCCGTTGTTGGCGTCGAGAGCGAGAAAAGTGAAGTAGAGATGATCCGGCATGCCGGTCTGCTGTTTTGCATTCCTGAGATCGAGCCGGTGATCGATATAGTGGCGTTCGATGGAACCGATGTGATCGTCGCGTACGTACCGGAAAGTGAAAGCAAGCCACACTACTTTACGGGAAGCTCCAATGGCCACACGGCGTCTGATGAGGAAACGAAGGTCTTTATCCGCGTGAATGACAAGACAGTCATGGCGAGCAGGGAGGTGGTGAAAATCCTCCGGGACGAACGACAGGATGCACCTCCCATGAAGATTGAGATCGGAGAGAATGAGAAGCGGTTGTTCGGGTATCTGGATGCAAACGAGAGGATAACAGCGAAGGAATTCAGCAACCTGGTGAACATCTCCGAGCAGCGTGCCTCACGGATTCTGGTATCGCTTGTCCGTGCTGGTGTAGTGCGGATTCACACGCTGGAGCGAAGCGACTACTTCACGCTCGCGTACAACATCTTCAAGTAGATACATTCTTGCAAATCCTCACAAGTTCAAACAACGCAATCCCGTAGGCGACGGCAGCGTTCAGCGACTGCTTCATACCATACATCGGGATCTCGATGGCGAGGTCGGCGGCAGCAACAACTTCAGGTGAGACGCCGGTAATTTCATTCCCAACAACGAGACAGAGAGGGAATGCAGTTGGGGGAACCGCAAAGTAGGGGACGCTCTTCGTTGTGTGCTCGAGGACGCAAATCCGCATACCTTCGGATCTAAGGGCGTTCACCGCGTCTATTGTCCTCGAAAAATGCTCCCATGGAACACTCTGGGTAGCGCCAAGGGCGGTCTTCTCAATTTCCTTTCGTGGAGGGCATGGAGTATAGCCGGCCAGATACATCTTCCGGATGAGGGCACCATCCGAGGTCCGGAACATCGACCCCACGTTGTACAGGCTCCGGATGTTATCCAGCAACGCGCAGATGGGCGTTCGTTCTGCGTTGGCAACGAGGGATGGTGGAACTCGCTGGGCAGCAATCTCCTCAACAGTCAGTTTCCTCAAGCAAATACTCCTTGGTGGATGGTGCCGAATATACCCAAAAAGCCCTATCCATCCAATAATCTCAACGATCTGCTGACTCGTGCCTTCTGGAGATTGGTTGCAGTCGGTCGTGAAAATCCTTATATTAACATCCCATAAATTCTGGAAACGTGAGCATAAGGAACCTGGTCATTGCCATTGATGGGCCCGCTGCATCAGGAAAAAGCACCACGGCAAGGCTTGCTGCAGAACGACTGGGGTACTTGCACGTGGATACCGGGGCGATGTACCGGGCGGTCACGCTCAAAGTGTTGAGGGCTGGCCTAAGACCAGATGATGAGGAGGGGATCAATCGCCTCATCGGTTCAACGAGAGTCGAATTGCGACGTGCCGGCGAAGAGATTAGGGTGATTCTGGACGGCCACGATGTTACCGACGGGATTCGAACAAGTGAGGTCACGAGGGCAGTGAGCGCTGTAAGCCGGTTCCGGCGCGTCCGTGAACGGATGGTGGAGGAGCAACGGCGAATTGGAAACGGACAGGGGATTGTACTGGAGGGGAGAGATATCGGAACCGTTGTTTTCCCAAATGCTGACTTGAAGGTGTTTCTGGTTGCAGGTATTGAGGCGCGGGCAAAACGACGACAAGCAGAGCTCCGGGCACAAGGAGTGGAAACTGATATGGCACAGCTTGTCAGGGAGATTGAAGAGCGGGACAGACTCGACTCCACTCGAATGGAGAGTCCGTTGCGCAAGGCACCTGATGCGGTGGTGCTCGACACATCAAACCTGACGATTGACGAGCAAGTGGAGTTTGTGGTGCAGAAGGCCCGAGAGATTCTCCAACGAGAAAACTGACGATGAAGGTGACAGTAGATCAACACTCCGGTTTCTGTTGGGGTGTTGTCCGAACCATTGACATAGCGGAAGAAGAGCTGAAGACCACAGCTGAGTTGCACTCTCTTGGTCCGGTGATCCACAACCCGATGGAGATTGAGCGACTGTCCAAGAAGGGACTCGAGACGATCACGCACGCCGACTTCGAGCGACTTCGTGGAAAGACGGTGCTGATTCGGGCCCATGGTGAACCTCCTTCGACATACGAGCTGGCAAAGAAACATGGCGTGACTCTCATAGATGCCACCTGTCCGGTCGTCACGAAGGTGCAGGAGCGCATCCGCAAGTTCTATGACAAGGGTTATCAGATCGTCATCTTCGGCAAGAAAGACCACGCAGAGGTGATCGGCCTTGTTGGCCACGTGAACAACGAGGCCATCGTCATCAAGTCGGTCAATGAGATCGGCAAAGTGGATGTGAGCAAGAAGACAGTACTTTTCTCACAGACCACCATGGACAAACCGACGTTTTATGAAATCGCCCGCCTTCTGAAAGAGAAGATCGGGGAGTTTGAAGTAGGGACGTTCGAAGAGTCGGCGATCGATTTTCATGCGAAGGACACAATCTGCGGGCAAGTATCGGGGCGCGATAAGAAGCTCCGTGAATTTGCGGCGCAGAATGACGTGATGGTGTTTGTAGCAGGCAGAAACTCGTCGAACGGAAAAGTGTTGTACGATATCTGTCGTGCGTCAAATCCACGCACCTACTTTGTCGAAGATGAAACAGAGTTGAAACGGGAATGGTTCGAAGGGAAGGAGACAGTCGGTATCAGCGGCGCCACCTCAACACCGCAATGGTTGATGGAACGTGTGAAGCTGTCGGTTGTGCAACTCTCCCAAGCTCCGGTCCCTGCGTAACAAATGTGTGCCTGTGTCGGCACCCTAAAGAATGACACAGCGGCTCCTCGGGGGCCGGGTCATCAATAATCAACGAAAGAACAATCACTACATGCTCCGGTCAGTGTAGTACGGCGCTTCGATCTTGATGACATCGGGCCGCGTACGACACTGAGCGATGTCCCGGCTGGGTCGGGACGTTATGTCTAACAGCAGGAGGATTAATGGCTGAAGAAACAACATTTGCGAAGGATACAGCAGCAACCACGGCGGCATCATCGCCTGGTGAAACAGCAAAGTCAAGTAACGGAACGAAGAACTTCCCGGTGATCGACCGGGAGTACGGCGAAGCCGAATACAACGACCTGAGAAAACTGTACGAGGGAACCCTCGGTAAGATCAGCGAGGGTGAGATTGTCAGGGGAAGGGTCGTTGCCATCGTCGACAATGAGGTCTCCATCGATATTGGCTTCAAGTCCGAAGGGACGGTACCGTTGGCCGAATTCACCAACAAGGACGTGCTCAAAGTCGGTGACGAGATTGAGGTGTTCCTTGAGAGTGTGGAAAACAAAGATGGCCAGATGGTTCTCTCCCGCAAGCGCGCGGACTTCATGCGTATCTGGGAGCGGGTCACCAAGGCCTTTGAGACAGGCGAGGTGCTTCAAGGTCGCTGCGTTCGCCGCATCAAGGGCGGTATTGTCGTCGACCTTCTTGGTATCGATGCCTTTCTCCCCGGTTCCCAGATCGATGTTCGCCCGGTACGTGACTTTGATGCATTCATCGGCAGGACGATGGATTTCCGTGTCGTGAAACTGAACCATCCTTCCGAGAACGTTGTGGTCAGCCATAAAGTCCTTGTGGAAGAGGAAATGTCGGGCCAGCGCAAGGCCATCCTTGAGGGACTTGAGAAGGGACAAATCCTCGAAGGAACCGTCAAGGCCATTACGGACTTTGGCGTGTTTGTGGATCTTGGCGGCGTTGACGGTCTCGTTCATATCACCGATCTCTCCTGGGGCCGCATCAACCACCCGTCCGAGATTGCAAAACTGGACCAGACGATCAACGTGGTAGTACTGGACTTCGACCAGGAAAAGAAGAGAATCTCGTTGGGTTACAAGCAGCTCCAACCCCACCCGTGGGACAATATCCAGGACAAGTACCCCGTGGGCACAAAGGTTACCGGCAAGGTAGTCTCGTTGGCAGATTACGGTGCATTTGTGGAGATCGAAAAGGGGATCGAAGGACTCATCCACATCTCTGAGATGAGCTGGACACAGCACATCAAGCATCCGTCGCAGGTCGTCTCGATGGGGCAGATGATCGAGGCCGTCATCCTGAGCCTTGACAAAGAAAGCAAGAAGACCTCGCTCGGCATCAAGCAGCTTGAGCCCGATCCATGGATGAACCTGATGCAGAAGTATCCGGTTGGTTCGCGCCACAAGGGCGTGGTACGAAACCTGACCAACTTCGGTGTGTTTGTCGAGCTGGAGCAGGGTGTGGACGGTCTCGTACACATTTCCGATCTGTCGTGGACGAAGAAGATCCGACACCCGGGTGAAATTGTGAAGAAGGGGGACCAGATCGAGGTGGTGATCCTGAGCGTGGATGTCGATCAACGACGGATTTCGCTCGGCCACAAGCAGATCGATGATAACCCATGGGACAAGTTCGGTGAGAGTTACCGTGTCGGTACAGAGATTCAGGGAAAGATTGTCCGCATAATCGAGAAGGGCGTGATCGTCGAACTTCCGCTAGGTGTGGATGGGTTTGTCCCGGTCTCGCAGCTTGCCACAACACAGGTGAAGAACATTGCCGAGAAGTTCAAGGTCGAAGATGTCCTGCCATTGAAGGTGGTGGAGTTTGACAAGGATTCCAAGAAGATTGTCCTCTCTGTTGCGGAATACATGAAGGACAAGGAATCCAAGATCGTTGAGGAGTACGCGGCGACGCACAAGCTCCCGGTGTCCACCATCGGTGAGACCGCGACGATAACCGGACAACCGTTGTCTGGCGACACCTCGATTCCAACCGAGAACTAGCGTTCACCGAACATCACCAGAAGAGCTGCCCGAACGATCGGGCGGCTCTTTTTTGTATCAGAAGATGCCAACTGTCTCTCTCTATACACTCGGATGCAAGCTGAACTTTGCCGAGACCTCAACGCTCGGCAAAGAGTTCATGGATCGCGGGTTTGACGTTATCGAATTCGGCGCGCCGGCCGACGTGTGCGTAATAAATACTTGCAGCGTGACCGAGCGGGCAGATAGACAATGCCGGCAGGTTGTCCGCAGGGCTCTTCGTACCTCACACAATCCCTACGTCGTGGTCACCGGCTGTTACGCCCAGCTACGCCCCGACGAGATTGCCCGCATTCCCGGAGTCGATCTTGTGCTGGGTGCGCGTGAAAAATCTGCCTTGTTCGATTTTGCTGGAAGTTTGGAAAAGAAGCTCTATCCCCATGTCGCTGTTTCCGACATCAAAACCGTTGGTAACTTTGGACCCGCAACGACCAACAGAGGGGATCGAACACGTGCGTATCTCAAAGTACAGGACGGGTGTGATTTCAACTGCACCTTCTGCACGATCCCTCTGGCTCGCGGAGAGAGCAGAAGCCAGAGCATTGAAGCTTGCGTTGCACAAGCGCGTGAGCTCGTTGTAGAGGGGTTCAGAGAGATCACGCTTACCGGTGTGAACGTGGGGGATTTCGGAAAGAAGTCGGGCACTACGCTGTTGGCGTTACTCCAACATCTCGTAACGGTAGAGGGACTGGAACGCATCCGAGTCAGTTCAATCGAACCCAACCTGCTCACAGAAGAGCTGATCCGTTTTGTGGCAGACCATCCGAAGACCTGCAAGCATTTCCACGTCCCGCTCCAGAGCGGAAGCGACATGATCCTGCGCTCCATGCGCCGCCGGTATACCACGGATCGATTTGCAGAAGTCATTCACTCCATACGCCGGCGCATTCCCGAATGCGGGATTGGTGTTGATGTGATCACAGGTTTTCCCGGCGAAACGGATCCGTACTTTGAACAGACGTGTAGTTTTCTGGAATCACTTCCAATTTCGTATCTCCATGTGTTTACATACTCGGAACGGCCGGAGACGCCGGCAGCATCTCTAGCGGGGCGGGTGGAACCGAAGCTGAGGTTCAGAAGGAGCGATGTGCTGCGCATGCTCGGCCATCGAAAGAAAAGAGCGTTCTACCAGAATATGAAAGGGCGGACGGTGAACGTGTTGCTTGAGCATGATGTCCAAGACGGCTGCAGACTCGGGTATACTGACAACTATGTCCGCGTGGCCGTACCGCTTGAGTGCACAGAACCGAACACGTTTGTCAGGGCTGAAATTGTTGGTGCTGAAGATGAGCTTTGTCGTGGCAGGATGGATGTATCGGAGGTCGCGGCATGAAAATCACCTCGGTAGAACCAAACAGCATTGCCGATGAGTTGGGCATCCGCCAGGGCGACGATCTTCTGGAGATCAACGGTCGCCGTGTCAAGGACGCAATCGACTACAGGTTCTCCGAGCCGGACGAGACGGTCTCGCTCAAGGTTGCGCGGGATCGGGAGGTTGTCATCTACGACATTGAGAAGGAGGAGGGCGATCGAATTGGGATTGACTTTGAAGAGATGAAAATCCTCTCCTGTGGCAACGATTGCATCTTCTGCTTCGTTGACCAGAATCCGACGGGGCTCAGGAATCAACTCTACTTTCGTGATGGCGATTACCGTCTATCGTTCATGTATGGCAACTACACCACCATGACGAACGCGGGACCCGCCATCCTCGATCGGATCATCGAGCAGCGGCTTTCGCCCCAGTATATCTCCGTTCATGTTACCGATTTCGAAATTCGCAAGCGGTTGATGGGGCTCAAGAAAGATGACTTCATCCTGGACAAGATCAAAAGGCTGCACGATAACGGTATTGACATGCACACCCAAATTGTCCTCTGTCCGGAGATCAATGATGGGGATGCACTGACCAAGACCGTTTCCGACCTCTATCAATTCCATGAACATATCATTTCACTGGCCATAGTGCCCGTGGGACTGACCGACCACCGGTTTGGGTTGGCCCAGCTGAAAAAGGTTGATCACGAGTACGCGAAAACCCTGCTCGGAATTGTAGAAGTCTGGCAGGACAGGTTCCGCGCAGAAATCGGGCGGTCTTTTGTGTATCCATCGGATGAATTCCATATTGTTGCCGGACGCAAGATTCCCCCAGCGAAGTACTATGACGGCTTCCCCCAGATCGAGAACGGCGTCGGGATCGTGCGGGATTTTGTTCAGGCATTCAAGAAGCAATCAACCGGCTTCCCGGAACGACTTGCACGCCTGCGACGACTAACGATGGTGACCGGAGAGCTGGCTGCCGGCTTCATGCAGACGGAGATCCTGCCGCGCCTCGACCGGATCAAGGGGCTCGACGTGAGTCTTGAAGTCGCACCCAACACTCTCTACGGACGAAGCGTCACCGTGGCTGGACTTCTGTCGGGGAAATGCATATATTCAGCGTTAGAAGGGAAGGACAGTGGCGACATGATTTTACTCCCTCCAGAAATCTTGAATGCCGACGGTCTCTTCCTCGATGATATGACGGTCCAGGAATTGGAAGAGCAGTTGCACATCCCGGTCATGGTGTTTGAGGGAAGCTGGAGCGATGTGTTCAATAACCTGAAATCACCACACAGGAGGGCGCGTACCCAGACTTTGTTACCATTACTCAATCCACAGCAACAATCAGTCTAATACCTCAAGGGTTTGATTATGGGAACAATGAACCGGGCCGTTATATCCCTCTTCCTTTTCACCTCGATCCTCCACGCCGGCAACACACCCTCATCGTTATACACACAGTTTGAAGTCCGGCAACACCTCTTCGGCACATCCGATGCCATCCGGTTTTCTTCATCTGTCGAGCCATTCCAGGGTACATCCGCAGGGGAAAAATCAGTCGGGCTTGCTGCCATCTATTCCCTGCTCCTTCCCGGAATGGGGGAGGTCTATGCAAACGGGTTCTCTTCTGGCAAGTACTTTCTGATCGCCGAGGGGGCGCTCTGGCTCACGTACGCGACGTTCGAAGTGTACGGCAATACCCTGCGCGATGATTCCCGTGCGTTTGCAGCGTCGAGAGCTGGCGTGACGCTTTGGGGAAAGGATGAACAGTACTTCATCGACATCGGTAACTTCCTCAACATTGACGACTACAACGACAAGCAGCTTCGCGACCGCGAACCTGAACGGCTGTATCCTGTCGCTGGGTATGCGTGGGATTGGCGGGACGACGTGCTCCGGGCTTCCTACCGGGAACAACGCATCAAGGGTGAAACTATGTACAACAACCGGAAGTTCGTCGTAGCAGCAATCATCATCAATCACGTCGGCAGCGCCATCAATGCAGCCCGTGCAGCCATTGCCCATAACAATGCCGTGGACGAGCAGTTTGGAGATCTTCAATTTCATGCAACTGTCATGGGAGGTTTGGAACAGCCACATGGTGTGCTGCTGACGGTCTCCAAGGGTTTCTGACATCTCTCCGGTGCACATGCGTAATATCAAGCTCACTCTTGAATACGACGGCACGAATTTCGTCGGCTGGCAGTCGCAGATGAATAGGAGAAGTGTTCAGGACGAGATCACCAAAGTGCTCGATCAGATTCTCCAGGAATCCATCATTCTGACCGGAGCCGGTCGGACAGACTCAGGGGTGCATGCCCGCGGACAGGTGGCAAACTTCCGGACGGCCTCGACCATGGGCGCCAATTCCATCCTGAGTGCGCTCAACGGAATTCTTCCCGAAGATATCTACGTCCGCTCTGCCGAGGAGGTTCATGAGGACTTCCACGCCCGATTCGACGCAACTGAGCGTGTTTACCGTTACTTCATTTCTCTTAAACCATCCGCCATCGGGCGGCAATACCAGTGGTTCATCAAATACGATCTCGATCTCGAGTCGATGAATGAAGTGGCACGTCTGATTGTGGGCGAACATGACTTTGAATCTTTCTGCAAGAACGAAGCAGAGGTGAACCATTACCGATGCACGATCACCAAATCAGTGTGGGTGAAGGCGCAGGGAAATCTCATCTATGAAGTGCGGGGGAACAGGTTCCTCCACGGAATGGTCCGGGCGTTGGTTGGCACCATGGTGGATGTCGGGCGGGGTTTCACTCCGGCATCGGGATTTCAGGATATCATGGCCGCCAAGGATCGACGCAAGGCAGGGATGGCAGCGTTGCCGCAAGGGCTCTTTCTCGAAGAGGTTCTGTACCCTCCTGTCACAGTCTGAACGTCTCTTTCATCTTTCTGGCTTCTTCGAGTCATCGTTCGTTTCTCATGTTTTTCTCACCCCCAACAGCTTGAGGTACCCTCGCCATGTCTCCGCGAATAACCGTTGCCATCGTTTACTTTCTGCTTTTCTCCACATATCTCGCTCCCGGAGCATTGCCTCAGGTATCATCATCAACCTCTAACCCCATAACAAGGGAAGCTGTTGCCGGAGCGGAAAAAGTTATCGGGCTGGGCTTCACCGAGGTCGAACGCGATTCGATGCTTGAGGGACTGAAGGAGCAACTCGGCAACTATCAGGGGATCAGGGCGGTCACGATACCGAATGGTGTTCCACCCGCTGTGATGTTCAATCCCATTCCCGTCGGGATGAAGTTCGAGAAAAGCCGGACGCCGTTTATGGCCACACCGCCAGGCAAAATTGTTCTTCCGGCGGACAAGGAAGAACTTGCCTTCTATTCGGTAGGACAATTGGGATTTCTTCTGAAGACCAGGCAAATCTCCAGCGTCGAGCTGACGCGTATGTACCTCGATCGCTTGAAGAGGTACGGACCGAAACTGGAGTGCGTCATCACGTTGACTGAAGACATCGCGATGCACCAGGCCAGAAGAGCCGACAAAGAGATTGCGGACGGCAAGTACCGTGGGCCTCTGCATGGGATACCATATGGTGCCAAAGATCTTCTTTCAACAAAAGGCGTGCGGACCACATGGGGTTCGGTACCCTACAAGGAACAGTTGATTGATGAGGATGCGACGGTGATACGTCGGCTGGAGGAGGCTGGCGCAGTTCTGGTGGCAAAGCTGACGATGGGTGAGTTGGCGTGGGGAGATGTCTGGTTTGGCGGGAAGACCAGGAACCCATGGAACTACGAGCAGGGCTCGAGCGGGTCATCGGCCGGCTCTGCTGTGGCAACGGCGGCAGGGTTGGTCGGGTTTGCGATAGGGACAGAGACCTGGGGCTCGATCGTGTCGCCGTCGACGCGGTGTGGCACAACAGGGCTTCGACCGACGTACGGTCGCGTGAGCAGATCAGGAGCAATGGCGCTGAGCTGGACGATGGACAAGATCGGTTCGATTTGCAGAACGGTGGAGGACTGTGCGTTGGTTTTCAACGTTATCCAGGGTCCGGATGGGAAGGATCAGACGCTCTACGACGTTCCGTTCAACTATGATCACAACGTAGCACTGGGCAGGTTGCGTATCGGCTACCTGAAGAGCGACTTCGATAGTGTGGAAGGAGACCACTCACTCAACGATGCCACTCTTGCAACACTCCGTTCTCTTGGTGCCACCCTCATTCCCATTGCTCTCCCTAAATATCCGATGAACGATATCTCGATTATCCTTAGTGCTGAAGCGGGTGCGGCCTTCGACGAGCTTACACGGAGTGGTCAGGACGACCTGCTGGTCCGCCAGATCAAGAATGCTTGGCCAAACGTCTTTCGGCTTTCCCGTTTCATCCCGGCGGTTGAATATATTCAAGCGAACCGGATTCGTTACCTCGTGATTCAAGAGATGGCTCGATTGATGGACACAATCGATGTCTATGTTGCCCCATCATTCCAGGGGGATAATCTGTTGCTCACGAATCTGACGGGTCATCCGTGCGTTGTTCTCCCCAATGGTTTTTCCAAGGAAGGCACACCTGCAAGCATTACATTTATTGGAAGCCTCTTTGACGAAGGCAAACTCCTTGCCGTGGCAAAGAAATATCAGGATGCGACCGACTTCCACCTGCGGCATCCTGTGCTCAAAGAATGACGCTGCCTGAAGCGCGCGACTTGCCACCGGGAGGGGATGTAGCGGAGATCAAGCCAAATGTGGGGTTACGAAAGTCCGCGTCTTGACTTTCCATTCTCAAATGGCTATGTTCCCCCGAAGGTTTTTCGCTTCCTCTCTCAGTTGACTTTCCATTTGTTCATGGGGTCCTCTTCTCACCGATCCAGGCAGGGATAGATATGCTTTCCAGAGTTCTCAGCGGGGCCACCTACGGCGTGAACGCGTATCTGGTGGAAGTCGAAACGCATATCGAGAAACAAATACCATCGTTCTCCATTGTCGGGCTTCCTGACAATGCCGTGAGAGAGAGCAGGGAGCGTGTCACCGCCGCCATCAAGAACTGCAACTACGATTTTCCCATCAAGAAGATCACCATCAATCTTGCACCCGCGGATATCAAGAAGGAGGGGTCTGCATTCGACCTTTCCATGGCGATCGGAATTCTTGCTTCTACCGACCAGGTCGCTGCTGACGTGCTGAAGGAATTCGTCCTCGTCGGAGAGCTCGCATTGGATGGATCGTTGCGTCCGGTTCACGGTGCCTTACCGATGGCGCTCGAGGTGCGCAAGAGGAAGAGGAAAGGCATGCTTGTTCCGAGGGAGAACGGCAAGGAGGCCGCCATGGTTGAGGGGGTGGCGGTGTATCCGATGGCGTCGCTGAAGGAAGTAGTAGAATTTCTCAACGCCGACCATATGCGGCTCGCTCCACTGCATGTGGATGTGCAGGAGTTGTTCACGCACGATCAGAAGTACATGACGGATTTTGCCGATGTGAAAGGGCAGGAGAACACTAAGCGGGCGCTGGAAGTGGCGGCAGCGGGAGGACACAACATCATTATGATCGGACCGCCGGGATCGGGAAAGACAATGCTTGCAAAACGACTGCCAAGCATATTGCCGCCGCTGTCGTTTGAGGAGGCTCTGGAAACGACAAAAATACACTCCGTTGCCGGTCAGCTTCCAGAGGACACTGCATTGGTGGCGACACGACCGTTTCGTTCTCCCCATCATACCATTTCTGATGCTGCTCTTGTGGGGGGCGGTTCCATCCCGCGTCCAGGCGAAATCTCGCTGGCGCATCACGGAGTTTTGTTCCTTGACGAGCTTCCCGAGTTTGCGAGGAACGTGTTGGAAGTTCTTCGTCAGCCCCTTGAGGATGGACATGTAACGATTAGCCGATCCAAGCTCTCGGTGGACTACCCGGCGAATTTCATGCTCGTGTGTGCAATGAACCCATGTCCGTGCGGGTACTTCACTGACCCGGCCAAAGAATGCACGTGTCAACCGATCGCAATTCAGAAGTACATGGCGAAGATCTCCGGGCCACTGCTTGATCGGATTGATCTCCACATTGAAGTGCCTGCGGTGAAGTACAAGGAGCTCTCAAGCAAAGAGAGTGGAGAAGGCTCAGAACGAATACGCGGACGGGTAATGCGGGCACGTGAGCTTCAAGTGCATCGTTTCAAAGGTCGGAAGGGACTGTACTCTAATGCCGACATGCAGTCAAAAGAGATCCGTGAGTTCTGCAAGCTGGACGCAGCAGGAGAAGAGCTGTTGAAGATGGCCATTACCAAGCTCGGCCTCTCGGCGCGGGCGTATGATCGGATACTCAAGGTGGGGAGGACGATCGCAGACATGGCCGGATGTCCTGATATTCGACCCGAACACATCAGCGAAGCGATACAGTACCGCAGCCTCGACAGGAATCTGATGGTGTAATGGATTCTGGCTATTGACCACAATTGGGAGGCCCTGCCTCCCTTTTTTGTTGTTTGCAAATTCCAGTGATGGAGCCCAGGCCCCCTTCTCCTTGCCAGTTATCAATTTTTTTTGTACATGATAGAAGCGAATTTCCATAAGAAGACTGAGCCTCTATGTTGGCGTCTTCATGTATCCAAGGTTCATTGAAACCCACAGCAAGTGATTCCAGTTCTGAGCGCTGCGGGTTTTGTGTTAATCACGATAGAGTATTTGTGCGGGAAGCAGTTTTCCATAAGGAACTGATCGCTCGGCGTACACAATGAAAGTCAATCCTCCTACTCATGTTACCGGACTGAAGTGTTCACTCTGCGATACGTCCTACTCACACGACAATCTCCTTACCTGTCCCCGATGCGGTGAACAAGGTATCCTCGATGTTCAGTACGACTACGAAACTGCACGAGCAAAGCTCCTCCCGGCACTTGCACATCGCGTCTTCGATCATTGGCGTTACCGCGAGGTTCTTCCGATCTCCCCTGATCTTCAGCTTCCCCCCCTGCACATCGGCTGGACCCCGGTGTATGAGGCACCGCGTCTGGCAAAGGCGCTTGGCCTTCAGAGAATGTTCCTCAAGGATGATGGGCGGAATCCAACCAACTCATTCAAAGATCGGGCAAGCTCAATAGGCGTGATGAAAGCCATTGAATTTGGCTTCGACACAATTGCGTGTGCATCAACCGGAAATGCCGCGTCATCACTTGCAGCTCTTGCAGCCTCGGTGGGTTTGAAAAGTTTCATTTTTGTTCCTGAGCGGGTGCCTGAACCGAAGATTGCTCAGCTCCTTATCTTCGGTGCAACCGTATTGAAGGTCAAGGGGACCTACGAACAAGCATTCGATTTGTGCAAGCAAGCGTGCGGGGAGTTCGGCTGGTACAACCGGAACAGCGGAACGAATCCCTTCCTTGTGGAAGGGAAGAAGACTGCCGGACTTGAAATCGCCGAGCAGTTCGGCAAGAGAGTTCCTGACTGGGTTATCGTTTCAGTCGGAGATGGATGCACTATCGGCGGGATCGGAAAGGGGTTGCAGGAAATGAAGCAGCTCGGCATCATTGATCGCGTGTCTCGATTGCTGGGCGTTCAAGCCGAGGGAGCCAAGCCGATCCTCACTTCTTTCCTGTCTGGCAAAGACCTCGTGCCGACCGATACGCACACGCTTGCAGACAGTATCGCCGTTGGGACGCCGCGCAACTGGCGACGAGCGATCCGCCAAATCAAACTCTCACACGGAGATATGATTGCAGTCTCTGACGATGATATTCTGGATGCCATGCGGGTAACGGCTCGACTGGGTGGTGTATTTGGCGAGCCAGCCGGTGTTACGGGCGTTGCGGGATTGCGGAGAGCGATTGCAGCGGGAGTTGTGAAGCCGAATGCATCGGCAGTTGCCGTCATAACGGGCAACGGACTGAAAGACATTCACTCAGCAAAGCAGGCAGCCGGCCAGCCGATTTCCGTTGAACCTGACTTGCCGGCATTGAAGAAAGCGCTGAGGATGTAGATCCACAATG
>DASRUE010000201.1:0-13735 GCA_035687895.1 Bacteroidota bacterium
GCGGCTCTGCAAGTATGCAAAGGAGAAAGGTGTCACCATTGCCATCAATCCCGATGCGCACAACAGGGAAGGGCTGCGGGACGTGTTCTATGGTGTTGGTATCGCCCGCAAAGGCTGGCTGGAGAAGAAGGACGTGCTGAATGCACAACGCTTGAACGGCGTTCTTGAGTATCTGCAAATAGCATGAGGAGACTATCACGATGAACAGGTCGAACGTCTGGTGGGGCATTATTCTCATCCTTATGGGCGTCCTCTTCATGTTGGATAACATGGAGGTTCTCGACTTCGGGGACACGATCAGAACATATTGGCCGGTGTTTCTTGTTGTGTGGGGGCTGCAGTTGGTGTTACGGAAAAAGCCAGGTACACCGCCCATGAAGAACGAATCCGGCAGTCAGACCGAACCCAGGAGTTGAGCATTCCGATGCCATCGGTGAAGTTCATTTCATTAAACAAGGCCAGAGAGGTCAAGACTGGTGCCACGATTCTTGCGGCCGCATCGCAATGCAAGATTCCAATCGGTCAATCGTGCGACGGTGACGGGATTTGCGGGTGGTGCAGGGTGACTGTGTTGGAAGGTGCGGAACGTCTTGCCCCTCCAACCAACCTCGAAAAGAAGTTGATGCAAGAGAAGGGGTTCGCGCAGAACGAACGTGCCGCATGCCTGGCGAAGGTGCAGGGTGATGTTGCCGTGACCACAACCTACTGGTGACAGATGGATAACAGAATGCTCGTCGTGAGTCGCCTCGTCCAGCACGTGGAAGAGCTGCATGGATTTCTGGATGGTCTGTCGGATGACCAGTTGCGGGAACGCCCTTCGCCGAACGCATGGTCGCTGCACGAGTTGGCGACGCATCTGTGCGAGGTGCAGGATGTCTTTATCGAGCGGGTCGCCCGGATTCTTGTGGAGGAGAAGCCGGCAATCATCCCCTTCGAGCCCGATCAGGCACGGCAGGATGGGCTCTACTTTACAGAGAACCTCAAGAAGCGATTGGCAGAGTTCGAGATGCAGCGACAGACCTTCGTATCACTCCTCGAAACGCTTTCAGACAAGCAATGGAAACAGGAAGGGATTCACCCGCAGCTAATGCACTACACCATCGAAAAGTGCACCGAGGCATTGATGCGCCACGAGGAACATCATCTCTACCAGATGTACAACATCTTCTTTGGCGTGAAGGAATAATCCGTGACCCGGTATCAGCGTCATGTCTTCGTTTGCATCAACGAGCGCCCGGCGGGCCATCCAAAGGGATGTTGCCTGGAGAAAGGTTCGGCACAGGTGCGCGACACGCTTAAGGCCGAGCTACAGAAGCGTGGTTTGGCGGGCATTGTTCGTGCCAACAATGCCGGCTGTCTTGACGCCTGTGAATTCGGCGTAAGCATGGTGGTCTACCCGGAAGGAATATGGTATGGAGGTGTGACCGTTGCAGATATCCCTGAGATCGTGGAGAGGACGATCATAAGGGGCGAAGTGATTGAGAGATTAGTGATTAAGGATGAGAGGTACCGGCCATCAGCATTGCATTTTGCGTCACTCAACTTGCCAATCAAATAAGACGCCTATGAGCATCTACCAGCACCTTTCCATGCCAATCCCCACGATTGCCTATTGCGCGATCCATCAGGCCCTGCCGGAAGTCCCCAAGGATGAGTATCTCAAGACGATGAAGGAGTTGCACGCTCGCATCGCGGCAGAAACGGAGTCCATCAACACAGGGTACAAGAAGTTCATCGCGGAGGCAATCACCCGCGAAACCACAATGTTGAAAGGGACCCTCTCCCAGTTCCTTCAAACGCCGTTCAAATCTGACACAGAGGAGATCCGCCGCATCCTCGGAGAGTCATTTGAAAAGTTCAAGGATCAGCTCCTCGATGGCCGGGGATTCGGACTGAGCCAGTCAGTCGAAGGGAGGGTGTTCTTTAGCCCTTCCCGCAAAGCGGTAGAGCGAAAGCTCCTGCAGAATGGCAAAGCGTACCTTGAAGAACTGGGATTCGCAGGGGGCAAGGGGAAAGGTGAGATTTTTGAGTCGATGTTCATCATTCATGGAGGTGTGAATCTCGACATTCTCGAACACATCGTCCGGGATAAGCTGGGGATTTATGCCACCACGCATGGCAAGCACATCAAGGAATTCGGCAGTTACTCGTATGCTGCCTACAATCGGGTCTATTCCAAGGGTGACCTTCCTCCGAAGAAGGAACTCGGGAAATTTGTGGAGATAGCGATCTTCTTCTCAAAGCCCGACATCAAATATGCTCCCTTCCGCAGTGGTCTCGCCGACGCATTCGAGAAGCTCTGCCGGGACCTAGCCATCGATCATCTCTCTCTGTGGCAACGGAAGCTTGGACTCGGTGGGGGGAAGGAATTTGTGCTAAGGATTGTCGGCAATAGTTCGGACAAGATCAGTCAAAGCATCCAATGGCTCGACAGCTACAAGGAGAAACCGTTCGTTCGTGAGTCCCTTATTGTGGATGGACGGTTGGTTGTTAAGGACCTCCTTTTCTGATTAGTCGGACATGTCTAAGTCCTTACCTACAAGAAAAAAAGCGAAGAAGCCTTCGGAGTCTTTGGAGGAAAAGAAAGTACGGGCTGCAAGGATTCTTCAGCTCTTGAAAAAGGAGTTCCCCCAACCAAAGACAGCCCTTCTTCATGAGAATCCCTTTCAACTACTGATTGCCACAATCCTCTCCGCCCAATGTACCGACGAGCGGGTGAACATGGTAACGAAGGACCTCTTCAAGAAGTACCACACTCCCGGGGATTTTGCCAACGCAAATGTCGCAGAGATGGAGCAGGATATCCGCTCGACCGGGTTCTTCAGGATGAAGGCGAAAAATATCATGGCGTGCAGTCAGGAGCTTGTGACCAGGCATGACGGCAAAGTGCCAGACACAATAGACGAACTTGTGCTGCTCCCGGGTGTCGGACGGAAAACGGCAAATGTGGTATTGGGGCAGGCCTTCGGTACCACCGCAGGGGTGGTGGTGGATACACACGTGCACCGGCTTTCCCAGCGTCTCGGGTTCACAGATGGAGACGACCCCGTGAAGATCGAACAGGATTTGATGGCATTGTTCCCACGCAAATATTGGATCGATGTTGGTTCGCTGCTCATCCTGCATGGCCGGAAGACCTGTAATGCGCGCTCACCGAAGTGCCTCGAATGTATTGCTGCGGCCTACTGTCCTTCTGCGGAGCTGTTCAAAGGAAAACAAAGGTAGCCGTAGTGTCTGACCCCGTTTCTGAAACACTTTCCTCGCCGGAGGACCGCAACCAACAGAACCGCATCAAGATCATCATTGGTGTCATCTGTGCCGCATTCCTCGCCGCTCTCGACACGACCATTCTTGCCACTGTTATGCCAACCATCGTGGGCGACCTTGGTGGGTTGAGTCTCTACAGCTGGGTTTTCTCGGTGTACATGATCATGACCGCCGTATCAACTCCAGTGTGGGGGAAATTGTCAGACACGTTGGGCAAGCGTTCGATCTTCTTCGCAGCCGTGGTTTTGTTTCTCTTCGGATCCATTCTCTGCGGACTCTCCCAGAGCATGTTGCATCTGATTCTCTTTCGGGGCATTCAGGGAATCGGTGCTGGAGGGCTCGCGTCGGTTCCGTTCGCCCTCATCAGCACGGTGTTTCCACCGCATGAACGAGGGAAGGCACTGGGATTCTTTGCCTCGACGTGGGGGATCTCGAGCGTTATCGGACCTCTGCTCGGGAGTTTCATCGTTCTCCAATTCGACTGGCGCTGGGTGTTCTTCGTCAATATTCCTGGTGCAATTGCGGCCGTTTCCATCGTGGCGGCGAACTATCATGAGCGCCCTATTCACAACAAGGAGAAGATCGACTACATCGGGTCCATTCTTCTCTGCACTGCGATTGTCTCCTTGTTACTGATCGTACTGCAGGGCGGGAAGGGAGGCGGGTTCTTGAGGACTGACGTGCTGGTTGCGGCAGTCGTTTGTAGTGTGAGCACCTTCCTATTCATCCTGCAGGAGGGCAAGGCTGCCAGTCCGATTCTGGAGCTTCATTTCTTTACTCGCCGGGCATTCTGGGCGGGAAACCTCCTCGCGTTCATGGCGAGCTTCGCGATTTACGGTGTGATTGCATATGTACCCCTATTTGCGCAGAGCATCAAGAACGGAACGGCCGCAGAGTCAGGCGTGGTCATCACCTCGATGTCGGTCAGTTGGTCTATCGCAAGTGTCACTGCCGGCCGCATTGTGTACCGGCTTGGCGAGAAACTCTTGATTCTTGTGGGGATGTTATTCATGGTGGTGGGGTTCATCGTCTTGTTGTGGCTGGGATCGGAGACATCACTCTCCTTTTTGGTTATTACGGTCATTATCATCGGCCTCGGAATGGGGACACAGACCCCGTCGCTCATGCTCAGCGTGCAGCATAGCCTCGACCCAACAAACATCGGTGTCGCAACATCGACTCAGATGCTGGCAAGAACCATTGGCGGTGCGGTGGGTGTTGGGGTGATTGGATCAGCGGTAGCGGGGTCAATGCAAAAACAGTTTGCTCTCTTCCAGATGCAGGGAATACTGGGTGGCCTGCCGGAGGCGGCTCAATCGCACCTTGGCGAGCCCCAGGAACTGTTGAGCGATACGTTTCGCAGCTTGATGGCGCCGGGCGACCTTGCGATTGTTGTGAACGCTTTTGCAACTGCACTGCATGACGCGTTCGTCATCGGGCTGATCGTTACAGTGCTTGGGATAGGCGTGACGCTGTTGCTCCCCCCATCTGTATTGCACAGGCTGGAGAAAAGCAGCTAGCAAGAACTTCCGTGTCGAGGCATCCTAGTTCTTGCTGATCATTTCATTGTGCAGCTTGGTGATGCAGGAACCGCAAAAGTAGAAGAGGCGATAGTCGCCGATTTGTCGCTCGATAAGCTGTGCCTTCGGAAACTGTTCCCGGCACAGCGAGCAACGCTCTTTGTGAATGTCCTCCGGGGCTTTTCCATGTCGGATAACCGCCTTGAAGCCGAACAAGGCGATAACGACCATGACGATGATGAAGGCAACTGCGAGAACTGTAACGGTCATTTGCTGGCGCGGTTGATGGCAATTCGTGTCAGGAATATACGGACATATTTCACATAATCAAGAACTTTACTCAGGCCACTGATCGAAATGGACAACGAGAGTATCCCCCGACAGAAATCGCTTGATCTTCTCTTTGAATATACAAAAACCGACAGTCTCCGGAAGCACGCGCTTGCGGTGGAAGCAACCATGCGCGCCTATGCAAAGAAGTTCAATGAAGATGAGGAGAAATGGGGGGCGGTCGGCTTGCTCCACGATTTTGACTATGAAATGTATCCGCAGGTCCCCGATCACCCAATGAAGGGGACGGAGATCCTGACACAACGAGGCTACCCGGAGGATATCAGGCGGGCGATCCTCGGTCACGTTCCAGCGATCAACTTCCCTCGGGACACGACGATGGCGAAAACACTATTTGCCTGCGATGAACTTTGCGGCTTCATTGTTGCGTGTGCGATGGTACGGCCGAACAAGATTGCTGATCTCCAGTCTTCCTCTGTGAAGAAGAAGCTCAAAGATAAGGCCTTTGCCCGAACGGTGAGCAGGGAGGACATCTACCAGGGAGCGGAGGAAATGAAGGTCAATCTTGACGAACACATTCAGTTTGTCATCGAGGCCCTGCGAGGCGTTTCCACGGAAATCGGAGTATAGTATGGCACTTGCACGAACACTCGAACCGGAAGTGATGGAGACCGAGAAGGATGCGGTTGAGTACGACAGCATGGACTTTGCCGAAGTCAACCTCGCCTTTGCGCAGCGCGCGCTTGAACTCGCACCGCAACAGGGACGCATTCTCGACATAGGCACAGGGACGGCACGAATCCCTATCGTGATGCTACAGCAGGGAAGAAGTGAAATCACCATTCACGCCATCGACCTCTCCCGTGAAATGTTGAAGGTGGCCAGGAAGAATGTGGATGCGAGCAAGTTGAGCGGCAGGATCACGCTACAACTTGTGGATGCCAAGCGGCTCCCCTTTGTCCCGTTGGAGTTTGACATGGTGATCTCCAACAGTGTGGTGCACCACGTTCCGAATCCAGTAACGTTTTTTGTAGAACTGGTTCGCGTCGTGCGGAAGGGGGGAGGGATCTTCGTTCGTGATTTGATGCGTCCTGCAACAGTAGAGGATGTCGGACGGCTGGTGCAAATGTACGCGGGTGACTCAGACCCGTATCAGCAGAAGCTCTACCGCGACTCCCTCCATGCAGCGCTCACCATCCCCGAAATTGAAGAGTATGCCATGAAAGCGGGGGTTACCGGTGCGCAGGTTGTTCAATCATCAGACCGACATTGGTCTCTGGAGCGGAAAACACAAGGCTAGCCTGCTACCAGAAATCAAATGCAAAGCCTGCTCCCCACTGGGACTCACGCACATCATAGTACTGATTGAAGATACTGAGGCCGCTATAGTAACTCAGATAGAGTCTCAATCCAGTTCCCGACCATTCACCGAACTTCGCCCCCGCCTCAACATTTGTTGTCCCCACGTAGGTCGGGATGCCCGTTAGTGTAAAATTTGCGGCGGCGTAGAGATTGCATGGCTTCGCAAACACCGGACCCGTCACGCTGGACGAATGAACCTCAATTCCATGAAGAGTGGCGAGGCGCTTGATTTCCACAGGCCGCACAAGGGTGGCATAGCTGAATCCCGAGTAACAGAGAATGGAAACGGAAGATGTGTTCCATTCATACCGACCAAGCATTTCGCCAAAGTCTTTTGTGAAGGGGAGAGGATCTCTTCCGTCTTTCCACGTCCCACTGGTGTTGTCAAAATGGCCATCAAGAAAATGAGCGCTCAGATGAAGGAGCCTCAGCCGCATTCCGAACACGTCATCGTTCACTTTCGCGCGGTAACTGATGTGGCCCCCGAAGTAACCATCAACGGCATCAACCTGGAGGCGGAGACCTTGCGAGCTGGTCGTCAGTGCATAGGTGAAGAAGTCGATACCAAGCCGGAGCTTTTTTTCCGATGATATGCTATATTCCAGCACGTCCAGTGTACTGCCGATGTCGAGCTTGAGCCGCGTGGAGCCGGTCTCTTTGCGCACGCCAACCCTTGGCTCATGGTAACTGGCCATCAGCGGCGGTATAGCAACGGAACCCGGCATGAATGTCCACACTGAGGTTTCCTGTCCGAAGGTTCTTGGAAATGGCGACAGAGCGACGATAAGAAAGAGCGACATAACAGAGTATACACGCATTACGGGTCTCAGTGTTATTGATGTGGACTGAATATACCCAACACTTTCCGGACAATCAATCCTCGGTGAGTACCCGATGAAGCAAAGCCAACGTTCTCCCGAAGAGCTATCGCGATATAGTCGGCAGCTCGTTCTCCCGGAGGTGGGGAATGCCGGACAGGCGAAGATTGAGAATGCGCGGGTGTTGATTGTCGGAGTTGGAGGGTTGGGGTCGCCGGCGGCTCTATATCTTGCGGCGGTCGGCGTCGGAACTATTGGATTGATCGATGACGACACGGTCGCACTCTCGAACCTTCATCGTCAGATCGTTCATACTACGGCCAGTATTGGCAGGCCGAAAGTGGAGTCCGCACGCGATCGGATGCTGGAGTTAAACCCGCATGTTCGGGTCGACTGCCATGCCACTCGTCTGTCGCCGACCAATGCCCTCGAACTCATCGAAAGGTACGATATCATCATCGATGGTTCGGACAACTTTGTCACCCGATACCTTATCAATGATGCGTGTGTGTTCCTTGCGAAGCGGCATATTCACGGCAGTGTTTATAAGTTTGAAGGGACGGTATCGGTCTTTGGTAGAGACGGGCCCTGTTACCGATGTGTTCATCCCGTGGCGCCACTTCCGCTCCTGGTTCAGGATTGCGCTCAATCTGGCGTGCTCGGCGTTGTGCCGGGCCTGATTGGCGTCATGCAGGCGACCGAGACACTGAAACTGATCCTCGGCATTGGGCAACCGCTTGTAGGGAGAGTGCTGATGGTGGATTCTCTCACGATGACAACGAGGGAGCACCTGGTGTTGAAGAATGTGGATTGTCCGATTTGCGGCAATCATCCGACAATTCTCACTCTTACAGACGAGGGCCAGACGTGCCGTGCACCGGATTGTAATCATGCTCCATCTCTCAAGGAACGATTGGCGGATATGCGTGTTGAGGAGCTGAAACAAAAGCTGGAGCGAAAAGAAACATTCACGCTGCTCGATGTCCGTGAGCCGGAGGAGTTCGACATTGCCAACCTGGGTGGACGATTGATTCCCCTTGGCGAGTTGCGTGACAGGCTCGGTGAACTCGATCGGGAGGCGGAGATCGTTGTCTTTTGCCATCATGGCATTCGGAGCCGCTCGGCGGTTGCGCTGATGCAACAATGCGGTTTTGCGAACGTCAAGAATCTTGTCGGAGGTATCGATGCCTGGTCGCGGCTGATAGACCCAACGCTTCCGCGATACTGAGTGGGTTGTGGAGAGTGTCTGTTGAATGTCTAGACCGATTTTCGTACATTACCTCACCTTTCGCTGACCACATACTTCGGAGGAACTTCATGAAGCCCGTTCTGTTAACCTTGCTGCTAAGTCTATTCGTCTGGTCCCTCGCTCCAGCACAGGACGAGCAACCCATTCCACCGCAACGTTCCAGGGCGGCTAAAGTGGGTGCCTTCGGCGGATTCATTCCGGGGTGGCTGTTTGTGGACGTCAAGCCGATCAATGAGTTCCTGGCTCCCTCACGCGGTGCGGCATTGAAGGACAACGGAGTGTTATTGTACGGTGGTGCCGGCTCTGCGTACGTGATGTTCGTAAAGAACTTCAGGATAGGGGGGCTTGGTATGAGCGGGTCCATCAAGAGTACTGCGCTGGATGCAGCCGGGATTCGTCGAGATGCGCAACTGAAGGTGGGTTTTGGAGGAGTAACACTGGAGTATGTTGTTCCAATAGTGGAACGGCTTGACCTCTCCGTAGGCACTATGCTCGGTGGGGGTGGCATCGACATCATTCTCCGTCAGGATGTAGGTGGAGCAAAAACATGGGGACAGGAGTGGGGATACTTTGAATCAGGAAACTATGGGACTGCAGCGCAGATCAACAGCGTCAAGCGAACTCTGACGGGTGCGTTCTTTGTTTGGGTCCCTTCCGTGAACTTTGAGTATGCGATCCTCGGTTGGGTAGGCGTCCGGCTCGGGGCAAGCTATGTCGGCATGTCGGCCCCCTCATGGACGGTGGACGACAACTATGAACTTCTGGGCGTCCCAAACAAGGTGAACGGCCAGGGGTTCATGATCAATGCGGGATTGTTTGTAGGAACGTTCTAACAAAAGATTGGTAAATGTATTGAACGAGGCGACGGGTGTATCCCGCCGTTTCTATTTTTGTTCGTGAAATTGCACTGCTTTCCACTTCGCAAAGAGCACTTTGCACTTGGTCCGTTGATACTTGCCGGTGGATGTGACTGGGATCTCGTTGCCGAACACCACCACCTTGGGTGATTTGCTGAAGGGGAGATGTTTCCTGCAATGGGCGATCACGCCATCCTCGGACAACACCATCCCATCCTTTGGCTTCACATAGGCGCCAACTTCCTCTCCGTACCAATCATTCTCAAACCCCACGGCGATGCCTGCGCCAACGCCGTGCATGTTCATCAACACTTCGTCGATTTCAAACGGGGAGATATTCACGCCGCCACGGATGATGAGTTCTTTTAGCCGGCCCGTAATGAAAAAGAACTTCCGCCCCTGCTCATCGTACTGGAAGAATCCCTCATCGCCACTTCTGAACCAGCCGTGACTGAACGTCTTCTCATTGGACTCGGGGTCCTGGAAGTAATATTTCATCACGTTGTGCCCGCGGATGACGATCTCACCACGTTGACCTTCCTCCATCTCATTTCCTGGAGCGTCATGGATTGCCATATCGTTCACCGGCAGCGGCACGCCAATGGATGGGAATCCATATTTGGAGAGCCACGCTTTGTGTTCTCCTTTTGGAAGGTCGATCGGGAGGAAACAGGAGTAGCAGGTTGTTTCAGACAGGCCGTAGCCATGAATGATGGGAATCTTGAACTCGTGCTCGAATTTCAGCGCCAGCTCCACTGTGAGGGGGCCCGCCCCACAAATGATATGACGGAAGTGTGCCACCTTGTATGCTTCCATCGAAAGCTTTGCGTGCAGGAGAAACTGCAAGAGTGTAGGCACAACGCTGGCGACCGTGATTCTCTCAATGCTGATCCGCTCGAAAAACTTGTCGGAATGAAACTTCTGGTTCAGCACAATGCCGCAGCCGGCATAGAGTGGCGCCATCAGCGTAACGATGGTGCCGTTGACGTGATGGATCGGGAGAACGCACATCATCCGCTGATCTTCTGAAAGACGATGCCATTCCACAATCGCCATCGCATCGACGAGCAGGTTGTATTGCACAAGGACCACTCCTTTTGGGTGGCCGGTGGTGCCGGAGGTGTAGACAATCAACGCTTCGTCCTGCAGCCCCGGCCGGCTGGCGGAAGCGAAGCGTGTTGACTGTTTGGCGATCTCCGTGTCGTAAAGTGGGAGAGACGGATCGACCTTTGCTCCAACCTGAACTATGGTCCGCAACCCTGGGATGTGGGGGAGGAGGGACTTGATACGATCGATGTATTGATCGCGAACGAAGGCCAGCTTTGTTTCCGAATTCTGCAGGATGTACGTAATTCTCTTGTCATCTTCCCCCACATTGATCGGTACGACAACAGCCCCAAGTAGGAACGTGGCGAAGTACTGGATGACGACATCAGAATGATTATGGGACACCGTTGCAATCCGGTCTCCGCGCTCGATCCCGGCGGCACGCAGGAAGTTTGCAGTCTTGCACACTTCTTCGTAGAACTCGCGGTACGCATACTCCCGTCGATGTCCCGCGTCGTCATAGAAAATGAGAAACGCTTTCTGCTCAAACCTGTCCACTTGGTGTTCGAGAAGATCGCCGATGTTCCCATACGGGACAAGAGGCTCTGTTGGGAGAACATCTCCAACAGTGTGCGCGGCGAAAATGTGGTCAAGAACGGCTGCTGTGAGCTCGGCCATACGATATTGAGAACTCATGTGAAATAAATCGACACGGCGTGGTCAGGTGTGCCGCAATTCACTTGCTTTCGGACGGACAAGATCAAATCGACCCGTCGTTCGCACATAAGCCGGTCCACCCATTCTGTCAATCGCACGGAGTTTGTCCGGATGCAAAGTTTCGAATCCCGCTTGTGCTGATGGAGGAAACAAATGCAATGGGCCGTGCACGATCGCACCGATCATCAGTTTGTAGACATTGCGGGGCTTGTACTCAGATGGAGAGATGACCACCGTACCGGCTCTGGAAAGAGATGGGGAGTTGAGGTATCAGATACATCGCTTATGGCAAGAAGGAACGACGTACGCCTCGCCTGGTGTGCAAGACATTTTTGTTGGTGTTCATACCCGATGATTTCTATTTCTGCATCCAGCTCATCCAATATTCCTTCCATTCGGCGGCTTCACCCGCGGGAAGGACGTGGATCGGATTCAAACCATCGAGCATAACAGCGAATTCATCTGTATGGGTCTTCTTCGTCTGGTTGGCGAGAGCCTTGGGATGCGGGCCGTGGTGGATTCCGCGTGGATGAAGCGTGACCATGCCCGGCACGATATTGTC
The DNA here is from genome assembly GCA_035687895.1 of Bacteroidota bacterium. Taxonomy (GTDB): domain Bacteria; phylum Bacteroidota; class Ignavibacteria; order UBA10030; family UBA6906; genus JAERML01. Next base: position 11,691 of record DASRUE010000201.1, read on the forward strand.
CCTGCTGAAGAAGTTGCCGTCATGGTAGAATATGAACTCGTCGTAGTCGGTGTTCCGGTGAAAGAAGGGAACCTTCAACGCTTCCGGATCCTCTTCGAGCGGGCGGGGGAGAAAGCTGCATACAGCGGCGCCTTGAGTAACGAAGGTGGTATGTGCGCTGGGGGGGAGATGTGCGCGGTGGCTCATGATCGGACGGATATCACGCATGTTGAGTTTCCACACGGTCAGGTCGCCTTTCCATCCCACAACGTCGATAGGGTTCCATGGGTAGACCACGGAGGAAAATTCATCATCCACTTTGATGCGAACTTCCCACTCACGGTTGTCGTCAAGATAAGGTTGCGGTTCCGGGGTGACGATGACAGCAGGATCGTACAGTGCGTGCTGTCCGATCAATCCTTTTTCTGGCTGCTCAAATTCTGTTTTCGATTGGGTGATCAGGAAAAAGTTATCTTTTGTCTTCGGGACGATGCGATAGGTGACCGCTCGAGGGATGATGATGTAGTCACCCTTCTCGAATGTCAGAGGCCCAAAGTCGGTTTCAACAATTCCCTCACCGCGATGGATAAAGTAGAGTTCATCGCCGTCTGCGTTCCGAAAGTAGAACGGCATCGGCTCGCTGCGACGGGAGACGTACAGCCTGACGTCATTGTTGCCGAGGAATGCGACGGGCGATCCTTTGGGGTCATGCTGGTCGGAGGGGGTTAGTTTGTTGCAGTCGATGCAATGTGGCCTCAACTTTCCTTCAAACCGGATCCAGCCTGTTGGGGGGTGCGTGTGGTAAAGGTGTGCGGACTTCCCGAAGAAGCCTTTCCGTCCATGCTCCTCTTCAAACGTCCCGTTGGGCAGTCCGACGTGCGCTTGCTGGGCGGTCTTGCCTTTTTTAAGAGGGTACATTCGATCTCCTTGAGCGGACTTGGCTAGTTATTGATCAGCGACGCAGCATCCGCGGAACGAAAGAGACGGGATGGACGTCAGCTACTATCGTTTCGTCCAAATATAATAGCAATCACTGTAAACGGCAAATCGAGAGAGGTACGCTATTTCAATAGCACGAGTCGCCGCGTTTCCGTGTACCTGCCTGTCCCTGATCCGGCAGGAGCAACCGAGAGCCTGTAGAAGTAGACACCGCTTGCCAACGCATTCCTGCCATCCGATGCGGTGGACAAAGCAACCTGATGAGTTCCGGCCGATTTTCTGCTGCTGACAAGCGTTGAGACCTTCTGGCCGAACACGTTAAAGAGATCTAACTCAACGAACCCTTCCGCATACAGGTCATACACGATAGTCGTAGTCGGATTGAACGGGTTGGGGTAGTTCTGGTGGAGTTGAAAACGGGCAACCGTTGGCGGCCCTTCGATTACCGATACAGTCGTTGAGTCACGGATAATAGCGGTCCAGACGCTGAGCGCCGTTCCTTCCATCCGCGTCCAGATGGGATAGATCTTGCTGTTCATTGCAGCGATGCCGATATAGTCCCCAAAGAACACGGATGAGATGGGTGTGAAGGGGGAAGCGCTCACCTGGAAATTCTCAAACGTTGTTCCGCCGTCGGTCGACTTTGCCACGAAGACGTCGGTTGCGTTCGGCACGGATACACTGTTCCGTCTGTCGTAGAACACGATGTATAGGGTGCCGTTCGACTGGTCGATGGTCATCCACGTAAAGAACTGGTGTCGTGACGTCAGGTCGTTATTCACTCGCGTCGCCAGACTCCATGTGCTTCCACCATCTGTAGACTTGCTGAGGAATACATCGGTATCGTCGAGGCCGTTGCGCTGGTCCGACCAGTTCACGTAGATTGTCCCGCGATGAGGAGAATTGCTGATGTCGCAGACGGTGATCGGCAGTCCGTTGCAGCGATAGATACCGGGGATGCCAAAGTCCCACCCTCCCGGTTGCGAGGAAACAAAAACATCTGTTCCCCACGTCAAGCCGCCATCGGTGGACTTGTCAAACATAAGCCCTAGTGGTCCCGACCAGCATGTGTAGATATGCCCATTCGGTCCCACCGCGGGCACTGCACCTTCAACGGTAGTATCTTC